>DAOLNV010000005.1:86719-127309 GCA_035416745.1 Candidatus Hydrogenedentota bacterium
TGGGCTTCGAGGTCCTCGACGGCCTCCTCCATGGCCTCGATGCGCGATTCGAGTTCGTCGAGGTCCTTCTTGCGGCGGCGCCGCTCGCGCTCCTCGGCCTTGTCGCGCTTTCGGCGCTCGACCCGGCGGATCTTGAGTGGATCATCGGGTTTTTCGTCTTCCGCGCTCGCCTGACGCTCGCGCTGTTCGCGGTACTCCGTGTAATTGCCGAGATGCGTGATCACGCGGTCCTGTTCGAACACCACCAGCCGGTCAACCATCTTATCGATAAGTGTGCGGTCGTGGGAGACCATCACCAGCGTGCCGGGATACTGGGCCAGAGCCTCCTCGAGGGCCTCGCGCGACGCGATGTCGAGATGATTCGTCGGCTCGTCGAGCAAGAGGACGTTGGGTTCCCTGGCAATGAGTTTCGCGATGGCCACCCGGCTCAGTTCGCCGCCGCTCAGTGCCGACACCGGTTTGAAAACCTCGTCTCCCACGAAGAGGAACCGCCCCATATATGTCCGCACCTGCTCGGGAGTCCAATCAGTGCGGGTATTGCGCATCTCCTGGAAGATGTCGAGCTCGCGGCTGAGGGTGTCGTGATGTTGCTCGTAGAAGCCCAGCTGCACCTTGTGTCCAAGCCGCACGTCGCCCTCGCCTTCGGGCAGGCGACCCGCGAAGTGGCGAAGCAGAGTAGTCTTGCCGCAGCCGTTGGGGCCGATGATGCCGATACGCTCACCGCGTTTCACTTCTAACGAGAAACCCTGGTACAGCACCAGCGGACCGTACCGCATCGAGATGTTTTTGGCCTCGATGACCACCTCGCCCGTGCGGACCACGTCCCCGAACCGGAATCCAGCTGATTTGCCTTCGGGGGGAGGGGCATCGATCCGCTCGATCTTCTCGAGGCGTTTCAGACGGCTCTGGACCTGGCTGGCCTTGGTGTTCTTGTAGCGGAACCGTTCGATCCAGCGCTGTTCCTTCTCGATGAACTCCTGCTGTTTCTGGTATGCCTTCTCGTGCTGTTCGCGCAACAGGGTCTTCTGGCGCAGGTAAAAGGAATAATCCCCCGTGTAACTCCGCACCTGCCCGCGTTCGATCTCGTCGATGCGCGTGACCACGGCGTCCAGGGTGCGCCGGTCATGCGAGACGATGACAAACGCCTTCGTGGATTCCTGCAAGAAAGCCTCGAGCCATTCGCGCGCCGCGATGTCCAGATGGTTCTCCGGTTCATCGAGAAGGATGAGGTCCGCGTCCTGCAACAGTACCAGGGCGAGCATGAGGCGGGTGCGTTGGCCGCCGCTCAGGGCCGTGACCGGCAGGGCGAACTCGTCTTCCCGAAACCCCAGCCCGAAAAGCACGCTGCGTACCCGGGCGCGGAATTCGTAGCCTCCGTGAATGCGGAACTTATCCTGGAGCCGGCTGTAGGCGTCCATGACTCCATGCTCACCCGCGGCAAGTCTGTGTTCGAGGTCGCTGAGGCGCTTCTCCTCTTCGATGAGCCCTTGGAACGACCGCATGACGGCGCGATGGATGGTTTCACCGGGCAGCAGGTCCGGCATTTGGGCCAGGCACGCCACACGCGCGCGGCGCATCCGCTCGATGGACCCCGACGTCGGCTCAAGTTGGCCGGTTATGAGGCGGAAAATCGTAGTCTTACCCGTGCCGTTGCGGCCGATCAGACCGATTTTCTCGCCTTCCTCGATGCGGAAATCGACGTCCTCGAGCAACGGGACACCGTCGTAGGATTTCGAGACCTTTTCCAAACGCACCAAGCTCATCGGAGCGTATCATCCTTGATATCTGTGCGGAAGTCTTCCCGCGACACAAACCGAAACGAGATTATACCGGCTCGGAGGACCCCTATCCAGAAACCAAGGAGAACCGTCCCGGGTAGCGCAATACGCTCTAGTCCTTCCCCTCTATCATTTCTTCGTAGAGCGCGACATAACGCTCGACCATGCGGTCGGTGGTGAGGTGTTCGTTGACGTAGCCCGTGGCGCGGTCGGCGAGTTCGGAGGCGAGCTCCGGGTCCTGGATGAGCCGTATCATGGCCGCGGCAAGGGCTGAGGGGTTTTGCTTGGGGACCATTAACCCTGTGATGCCGGGTTTGACGGTCTCGATCATGCCGCCGGCGTCAGTGGATACGACGGGGACGCCCGAGAACATCGCTTCGGCGCACACGCCGCCGAACCCCTCCTGCTTGCTCGACAATACGAAGGCATCGAGTACGGGGAGTATCCGGGGAACGTCTGTCCGGTAGCCCAGAAAAGTGACGCTTGGACTCAATCCGGCCGCTGCGACCTGCGCTTCGATGGCGCCGCGCAGTTCCCCGTCGCCAACGAGCGCGAGATGGGCGCCAGGCAGTGTCTTCTTTACAACAGACATGGCCTCGATGAGGGTCGCGTGGTCTTTATGTCCGACAAAAGCCCCCACATTTCCGAAGAGGGGCGCCTCTTCAGGCAGACCCAGCTCGGCGCGGGTACAGGGGGTGACATCGAACCGGGCGGGGTCCTGGGCGCTGTTCACGACGGAGAGTTTGGCCCCGGACACGCCGAATTCGCGAAGGATGTCCGCAATGCACTGCGAGACGCAGACAATGCGGTCAGGAAACTCGTATTTCCATCGGTTGATGACGTTGGCTCTCGGGGCAAAGTCCACGCGCCGGGTAACCATCACCTTGGCTCTGCGTGCAAACATCCGCGCCAGGCAGGCCAGCGTATGGGCATGGCTTGTGTGGGCGTGCAGGATATCGATATCCAGCGATTTGACGGCTTTCGCGAGCCGCCAGGCGGTGAGCAGGTCGATTTCTCCGCGAAACGGGCAGGTTATGCGGGTGAGGTTCTGGATGCCGTGGTCCCGCTGCGTGAACTCCCCGTCCGGATGACCCCCGACCGCCACGAAATGGCCGCGCTGAGCCAATCCCTTGATGAGGTAGCTTGCTTGCTGCTCGCCCCCGCGCCAGCCGCGCTGTTCGTCAAGATGCAGTGTGCGTACCATGAATCTCCAATGCGCGGCAGTATGCTTCGGCTGTGCGCCGCGCAAACACCTCTAAGGTGAAGTCTTTCAGTATCCGCTGCCGTCCCGCCGCCCCCATTTTGCGGCGCAGTTCAGGGTTAGCGAGCAATGTTCTTATCGCCTCTGCCAATGGTTCGACGGTTCCCGCGGGCACAATGAATCCCTCGACGCCGTCGGTCAAGATCTCGGTCAGGCCGCCGTAGTCCGAACAGACCACGGGCTTTTCCTCGGCCATCTGTTCCTTCAAACTGAACGAAGAGGTGTCGCAATCGATGGATGGCTGGACGCCTATGTCGAAGGCCTGGGTGGACCGGGCCATGTCGCCGCGAAACCCCGCGAAGCGTACGATGCCGGCAATTCCAAGTTCCTCGGCGAGGCGGACCAGCTCCTGCTCCAAATCCCCCTGGCCCAGAACAAGCAGGCGCAGGTTGGGAAACTCCCCCTTGAGCCATGCCGCGGCGCGAAACAGGAATTCGTGGCCCTTGGCGGGAACCAGCCGCGCGGCAATTCCGCATACCAGCTCATCGTCTCGATAGCCAAATTCGGCGCGCGCTTGGGCCCGTTGCGCCGCGTCAGGCTTGAACTCTTCCGAGTCAACGCCATTATGAATCGAGCACATTCGCGCGGGGTCAAAGGCCCGTTGCTCTCCCAGCGTTTGCCGGACCGTGTCGCACACCACGATCTGGAAATCGGTCCAGCGCCGGTTCAAGACGCGGTTGGGCCACATATCATGCACGGGGTAGGTGTTGTGGCGTGTCCGCACGAGGCACACGGGCCGGCCCAGAAGGCGGTTTGTGGCTGCCGCGGCCCAATGATCCTGCGAACCGTTCACGTGCAAGATATCCGGTTTTTCCTGCTGGATGAAGCGGCGCGTCTCGCGAATATCGGCCAGCCAGCAGAGCGGGCGGAGTCCCCCGCGAAACGTAAAACGGTTGTCTACCCCGCAGCCGGCCGCCTTGGCGTGTTCCACAAGCACGGAATCCGGTTTGCAGCCGATGGTGACACGATGTCCGAAGCGCGTGAGTTCGGCAGCCAGGCTGGAAACGTAGCGGACCTGTCCCCCGCCGCGCAGATGGGGGTCCGTCATGAGAATATGAAGCGGGCGGCCTGTCACTTGAGGGAAATCGCCTCTTCCACCGTCACCTCCGGCAGGTGCTCGATCGTAATACCTTTGAAAGCAGCCGGGTCGAAATGGTTGGCAAACACCACGACCTTGTTGGTCTTGCCGAACTCGAGTTTGCTGCCGGCCTCGAAGAAATAGGCTACGACAGGGTTGGGATTCGGCGTATATCCGCGCCATGATGCCAAGGCGGGAAACACGGTGCGCTGCACGCCGTTGACCCAGGCCCGAAGCCCATAGTTGCTTCCCGCCAAGTCCAGTCCGCACTTGGGCGGCAAGGGCGAGGCGTATCCCTCCGGTATGCCCGGCACGCCGGAACCCGTTCGAATGGGATCGAATGCCGCTTCCGGCTCGAACCGAATCACGAAGAACAGGCGCTTGGGGTAGGCCCAACAGGGGCGGTTGAGCTGGAAGGGAAGCGTATCGATATCTTCTTTCAGGGACTCGGGCACGTGAAACGCAGCCGAGAGCCAGACATCGCGGCGGATATCCATCTCTGTAGTCAGCCGCACGCCTTCGAAATCTCCCTGCGGCAGCGATTCTACCCCTTCGGCGAACAGACGCCGGGTCACCAGCCAGTCCCGGATGCTGGCGGACATGGCCTCTCCTCGAAACGTCACGGTCTGGCGGCTGAAACGGTCTTCGCTGCGCACGACAATCTTCGCCGTGGTTCCGGGTTGGCCCTGGGCATACAAGTTGCCGTTGTCCGTGCGGTGGGGCACGCCAAAGACCTCCGGGCGTTTGCGCCGGGCCGCCGCCGGCGAGCGGCGCACCACCTCGACAATCCGGGCCTCTTTCGGTTCGAGAAGGCAGGACAATTCGCTATCGCGGGTGAACAGTCCGTCGTTTGGCCCGAGATAGTTGTACTTGCGGGGATGGATTTCCCGGACGATGTACTCCAGGTCGTGTTTGAGGTGGAGCCGCAAGTGCACTTCGCGGGGATCGTAGCTTGTATTAAACAGAAAGAGCACAGCGCCTTGAGCCGTGGCGTAGCTGTATCCATCAACCTCGCCGAGTCCTGGTTCCGCAAGGATCTCCTCGACAAACAAGCGGTCGGCGAGGTATTTGCGCTCCCAGGCCAGCCATTTGACAGCGAAGGCCCGGTCTCCTTCGGGAAGATCCTGTGGAAGGGCGTGAAATCTATGCCGGGGCGTCGTGGCCAGGGCCGATATCAAGCCATAGCGCCAGCCGGCACTGTCGTGATACAGGTACCAGGGGTAATGTTCCGCGCCGGGGTACGGCGCCCCCAGCGCTGCTTCGGGCGCCATGCCCACTGCGTTCGAGAGCTTGCTGCGCGGTATCAGGAAGCTGTGCGCACGCCGGAAGTATAGGCGCTGCATATCCGCGAAAAGCCGTCCCGGATGAATGTCAGGCAATGGCAGGGGATGTTCCTCGGACATTACGGCCAGGGCGTCGCACAGACGGGCCAGCCCGGCCCCGTAGCTCACGTACGGCCGCATGCAGGTCACATGGGCATAGTTCTCCTTGAGGGAAGCCACTACTTCGACCAGCCCCTGAAACGCTTTCATCAGCGACTGAATCCCCGCCGAATGACCATGACCCGCGGCATGGCACTGCACAATGGGGCTACCGCTGACTTCAATGTTTCGGAACTGATACCGGTCCATGATTCGAAGACAACGGTCCACCAACGAATCGCAGAACGCTTCCGAGGCAAAACAGGGGGCGAAATCATGGGTGGCGGGCGCACCCAAGGGGTCCAGGGCCACCCATCCCAAGTTTTCCGTGCGGTCCCGCCGGATTCGCAGCACTTGATCGAGGCCTTCTATCTGCAGTTGTTGTTCTACGGTCTCGCGAAGCGGATAGGATTCCAGCGACTCGAGCATACGCGGCAAGAATACGCGGGTAGCATTGAGCCAGCGGCATTGCTCCAACACCTCGAGATCACTGGGGCCGGCAGTGCCTTGTTCGGGCCCCTTCAACTCCACGGAAGGCAGTTCGGCCAGCGATGCGCCCGTCAAAAGATACTCGCGAAACCATTGTTGCTCGCCGATGTCCAGATCTGCCGCCGTATCGTGAAACGGGTTCTTGCAGTTTCTGCCTTCGAGCGAGCAAACGCCGATATGTGCCGCAAGCATCTGGTGACTGCGCCCCGGTGTAAGCTTCGTCCCTGGATAGTACTCGAAGGTGAAATCACGGCCTTCACACACCACGAAATACCCCGGGAAATCCACGCAGAAGAAAAGACTGCTCCGTTGTGACCGCAAGAACATGACCGGGTAATACATGCCCCCGTCATGCACGTGACAGCCGTATCTCGGGTCTACGGTATGTTTGATAACCGTGACTTTTTCGAGGAATGCGTCCTGAGTGAGCCCGTGGAAGGCGACATTCTTGCGTATGAAGTGTTCGCCACGGAACAACACATATGAAATCTGCGCTTGGAGCCAGCCGCAATCCAGTTTGGTTACCAGGGTAGATACGTCTCCCGAGCCCCGGGCCTCCATTGCGCTCACCTGCCCTTCCAGGGCGGATAACGGACCCGATGAGAACCACGCCTCGAACGGGCTGAAACTCAGGTGGAGCTGCTCGCCGGTCAGCTTGTTGGTCATCGTGGCATGCCCGGGTTCGCGCGGGTCCAGTTTGATGACCAACTCGAGGAACCCGTTGCCCAGCGTCCCTTCGCCCCTCGATACGTGGGCATACGCAGGCTCCCGGCGTTGGGGTGCGTCGCGCAGTTCGAGTTGTGGGTATATATCCGCTTTGTATCTGCCCGTTGCCATGCGCTCGCCTCTTTGCCATACAGATTCTATCAAATACATTGGGGCAAAGGAAAGAGGCGCTCATAAGCCACTGTCTTACAATGACTTACTTATTGGATGCCGCCGGGCGCTGTGGGATCAACGCGTGGTATCCGGTGGGTGTTCCCCGGTCTTGGCACTGGTGTCCTCTTCCTGGTCAGGCAGGGGGACGTCTTCGGATGTTCCTTCTTCTTTTTTGTTGGACAGGTCGATTTCGGTGAGGAGGCCGCCTACCGTAAGATTGGCGGATTCGAGTTGTTCGAGGGCCAGCTCCAGTTCGTCATCGATCTGAGCCAGGTCCTCGGACTGGTGAATTTCGATTTTTCGTTTCTTGGCCATAGTTCTTCCGTGAGGTGATTTCTGCTGCAACTATTGGATAGCAGATGTTATAGCATAGGCGCAGAGATGGGGCCCACCTCCCGCATGAACCCTCCGAGGAGCGCCCCGCGATGCTCCTCGGTCAATTCGGGTACCTGTTTCATGACGATATCCCAGGCTTCGGCATCGTCAGCGGCCTTTTGGCACGATGGCTCGAAATGGCTTGGGTCTTCATGGGCGGTAAGGTTCGCAATTCGCACGACAGCGGCAAGCAATGGGTCTTTTGCTCGGGTTAAGGCAATGTCGGCCTTGGGATGATGTAACAGCAGGCCGTCGGTCAGCGTTTGTGGAAAATTCCATCGTGTTGCGAGTGCCGCCGCGGCATCGGCATGCGTAAACCCGAACACTTCAGTCTCGATATCACATAGTTTCCTGCCCCCGCCTCCGGCCTGCGCGTACATCTTGGTGTAGTCCGTTGCGAATTGGCGCATCAGCACGAGTTTCCCGATATCGTGTAACAAGCCGGTGATGAAATCTTCGCCGTGCAGCGCCAGCCGCAAGTGTTCGCCAAGCTTCTTCGAGAACCCCGCTGTCAGGAACGAGTGTTTCCAGAAGTCGCCGGCAAACAATGACGCGGTTCTCCTGCTGCGCAGGATATCGAAAACAGAGATGCCCAACACGATATTGCGGACTTCCTGGACACCGAGAATAACCAAGGCCAGCTTCACGGTACCAACATATTGCCGCATGCCGTAATACGGGGAGTTGCTGATGCGGAGCACTTTCGCGCTCAGGGCGGGATCCTTTTGGATGACCTCGGCCACGGCGGGCAGATCGACATAGGGGTTTTCGGTAAGGAGAAGGACCTCTGACACGACTTTTGGAACCGCCGGCAGGTCGCCGACGCGCTCGATCACGTGCTCGAGATTGGCAGATGCACTCATGAAAAGCATCCTAGCAGTTAACGGGTTAATAACAAGGGACAAGGACTATGATTCATGGCGTACGCTGTGGTACTGCCGACAACCAGCCGGCGCACCTTCTTATGACCATAGGCACCCATGATAAGCATGTCTGCCTTGTGTTCTTCCGCGTACTCCACGATGGTCTCGCTTGCATCGCCCCTTCGGACTTCGGACCGCACGTTGAGATTATAAGGTTCCAGGTAGGTCTCTGCCTCCCTGGCCCATGCCTCCGCGCTTTCGCCTTCGCCGACTACCAGTACCTTCAAGGCCGCTTCCCAGTCCCTTGTGACTTCCGCGGCGACATGCAGCGCGGCCCGGGAATACCCGGAACCGTCATACGCCGCCACGAACACGTCGTGGCCGGGCGTATCGCGGCCGGTTACCAGGACGGGACGCGTCGCGCGCCGCACTACGGCGCCCGTGGTCGAGCCGACTAGCCCATCGAGCCATGCACTGTGTTCCCCGCTTCTTCCCAGGATGATGAGATCTGCTAATTCCCCCTGTTCGACAACCGAGCCCACTACCAAGCCGGTTACGAGTTCGGTCGAACACTCGATGCCGGCATTTGCACAGATTTTCTTCACGGATTCCAGAGCCGCCTTGCCGCGCTCTTCCAGGATCATGGCAATATTGCCCTGATAGTTGACATAGGGAGCGGTGCCTAACGATGCCGATATATCCCGAAGAAAGGGGCCCTCGAGGAGCTTGATGTCCACCACATGAAGGCCTCGTACCGTGGCCCGGTACTTTGTGGCAAAGGCGGCGGCAAACCGCACCCCCGCCTCTGCCGCGGGGCTTCCGTCGGTTGGCACCAGGATGTGCTTTATCACCTCTCCAACACCCCCTTTGTTGAGGGCACGCCTTCGACCCGCGGATCGATCTGGACCGCTTCGTCCAATGCGTGTGCGAACGCCTTGAAGAGCCCCTCGATGCAATGATGCAGATTCTTTCCCGCGCGCAGGACCAAGTGCAGAGTTGCCCTGCTATTTATAGCGAAGGCGCGAAAGAACTCTTCGGCGAGTTCCGAATCGAACTCTCCTGCCTTGCCACAGGGGAGATCGCCGTCAAACCGCAGGAACGGCCTGCCGCTGAAATCGATCGAAGCCTCGGCCAACGTCTCGTCCATCGGTATTACCGCGTGCCCGAAGCGCCGGATCCCCTTCATGTCGCCCAAGGCCTGCAGAAAGGCTTTGCCCAGACAGATACCCACGTCCTCGACAGTATGATGAGCATCGACCTCGAGGTCACCTTCAGCGGAGACATCAAGGTCGAATAGGCCGTGCCGGGCTACATGGGTGAGCATATGGTCGAAGAACCCGATGCCGGTCTTTATGTCGGAGCGGCCACTCCCCTCGAGAACGAGCGTAAGCGTGATGCGGGTCTCCCCCGTTTCACGTTTTACAGAGGCTTTGCGCATTTCAGACTTCCCTTGCCGTGTTGACTAGCGGCCAACCTCCAGCCTGTCCGCAAGATAGTCCGGAAGGCCGGAGTTCCGAATATGTGTCATCGCGGCCTTGACATTGTACTTGACGCGGACCAGCGAGAACTCCCGCCCAATTGTATCGTACACTCCGAACGAAGCCCTCGGGTCGCCATCTCGCGGCTGACCCACGGAGCCGGGATTGATGAACGTGACAGGCCCGTCCTTCAAGATGAACTTGGTGCCATTGACGGGTGTCCAGCCCCCGTCAGACTCAAAAATACCGGGCACATGCGTATGACCGAAGAAACAGGCATTTCTTCCCTTGACGGAGACATCACCGAAATGAGGACTCACATCCTCCCAGGTGAACATGTAGGAATCGCGGTCTCCGGGGGCGCCGTGCACCCCAATCACGCCATTGGGCTGTACAGCGTCGGGAAGCGCATTCAGCCACTCGATATTTTCTTGCGTGAGCGCTTCCCTGGTCCATATCGCGGCCTCGAGTGCTATACGATTGAATCCCCAGGGCTCTTCCCGCCCGCACGCCACGGCGTCGTGATTTCCGCACACCGTTGGAATGCCCCTTTCCCTGATCAGGGCGGTACATTCGTTCGGGTTGGCATTGTAGCCGACGATGTCTCCCAGGCACAGGACTTGATCGATATCGAGCGCATCGATCTTCCCCAACACGGCCTCCATGGCCTCAATATTGGCATGGATGTCGGAGAGAATCGCGTATCGCAATAGCCGACCTCCCATCGAACACTGTACGGCTTCCCCGCGCCGTCCAGTATTGAACACGCCAAAGCGTGTGAACCACTCCACCACCCGAATCGGAGGAAAGACCCACTATTTGAGTTCTCCCCCAGCACACACACGTTACCATACCTCAACCGTTTATCAACAAACAACCCCGACGTGTGCCGCCGGACAATCACCGGCGAAACCAGCCACGGTGCGGAGCGGAATCTGCCCCCCCTTTTGACGACAAAACAAACTCCAGATTTTGCCGTTCGCCTGACTGATGCTCGGAACATTGGGCCGGCATCGTGGCCGCGGCGGATTCTGGGCCCTGTGATCCTGGTTGTTCTACGATTTGGACCCTATTTATTGTGGCACATAATGCGAAAATTCGCAATGTGTTCTGCCTTCCTCTTCCCCGAGGCTTGTGTCACCTCGTAGCCGTCACGGAGAAACCAAGGGCATGCTCGAGCCAACGATCTTGAACCTCAGAAGAGTCGATTTAACTGGTAAGAGAAAACCGGGGCTAGAAGGTGGGTCCCAAATCCGGTATTGTAATTCCTGTCTTTCGAAGAAACGCACGGGACGGGAGCAGGTCCAACATTATGGCAGGGCAGGAGCACATCATTCCTTGTTTGACGGTCTTTGGCGTGGGATTTGGCGTGGTCATGCTCCTTGAGCCCTTCATTCTCCGCTTCGCCCTTAAACGCGGGCTCGTGGATCCCCCAGACTGGCGGAAAGTGCACACGGGCACGGTTCCGCGCATCGGGGGAGTCGCATTCTTCCCCGCGATTCTCCTGTGCTTTTGGACCATTTACATTGTCTGGCCACAGTATTGCCAGCCGCACTACCGGGGTCTCCTTGTTGCCTTGTTGGTCATTTCACTCGCCGGATTATGGGACGATATGCGCAACATGCGCGCGTTAACGAAGCTGGGATGCCAGTTCGTGAGCGGGGCGATTTTGTTCTGGGCGGGTTACCGGTTCCAGGCCTTCATGCTGCCCTTCAGTTTCAGGGTGGTTGAGCTTGGGTCGATCGATTTCTTGCTCACCGTGCTCGCCGTTGCGGCCGTCATCAACGCCATCAACATGCTGGACGGCCTGGATGGTCTCGCCGCGGGATGCACGTTCATCATGTCCGGGTTCCTGCTAGTGAATAAGGCGACGCAAGGCGGTGCTCTTTCGGCGTCCATGTGCGCCGGCGTCATGGGCATCACGGGGGCATTCTTGTTCTTCAATTTTCATCCGGCGAAGGTCTTTATGGGCGACACCGGCTCGATGTTTCTGGGCTTGTTTCTTGCTTCCGAAATGCTTGACGCGGCCTCGCATGCAACCGCCCTGACAACGATGCTGCTGCCCCTGGTCATCCTGGGCATCCCGATCTTCGATATGCTTCGCATCATGGCCACCCGCGCTCGTAATTCCGGTAAAGTGTTCTCCGCCGACAAGAGCCATATTCATCACCGCCTGTTGAGTCTCGGCCTTTCCCACAAGGAAGTCGTTCTTTTCACATACGCGTTGAATGTTTACATGGGCGTCCTGGCGCTGATTTATCGGCACGTTGACCTCAATTACCGTATTCTGTATGTGTTCAATATCGGTCTTTTCCTGTTCATGTCCTTTTATCTAGTTGGCCACGACCACCGAAAAGACCCCGAAAAATGAACCCCAGACCCCAGGAGAACGTGAAATGGAGAAAATCGCATACGGAGGTTGGCCCAACTGCATCCGCATTGCCAAGGGCCCCATTGAGCTGATCGCGACGACGGATGTAGGACCCCGAATTATCCGCTTCGGGTTTTCCGGCGGGCACAATCTCTTTAAGGAGTTCGAGGAGCATCTGGGTCAGACCGGAGGCGACGAGTGGCGCAGCTATGGCGGACACCGCCTCTGGCACGCCCCCGAGGCCTCGCCGCGCACCTATGTTCCCGACAACGAGCCGGTTCACGCCGACTGGGACGGCAAGACCCTGGCATTGTCGCAGGAAACCGAAGCTGCCACGGGCATCAAGAAGGATATACGTCTGTGCTTTACGGGCGACAGCGGCGCAGTCCGTCTTGAACATACGCTCACCAACACCAATCTGTGGAACGTGACCCTCGCGCCGTGGGCACTCTCAGTAATGGCGCAGGGCGGACGCGCAATTCTTCCTCAGGAGGAATTCCGGTCGCACTTGGAGTACCTTCTCCCTGCCAGGCCCCTTGTGCTCTGGCATTACACGAACATGAGCGACCCGAGATGGCGCTGGGGCGAGAAGTACATCCAACTCAAGCAGGAGCCAGCTGTCGGCGTGAGCAAACAGAAGGCCGGAGTCCTGAACAAGCAGGGATGGGCCGCCTATACCCTTAACGGTGCAGTATTTGTGAAACGTTTTGCCTGCATCGACCCCGCCCCGTATCCCGATTACGGCTGCAACAACGAACTTTACACCGATAGCGACATTCTCGAGGTGGAAACGCTGGGCCCGATGGTGTCGCTCGCGGCAAATGGCGGTTCCGTGACCCACGTCGAGCATTGGAAACTCTTCAAGGCCGACATCCCCGAAGACGAAAAAGGCATTGATAAGACCCTCTTGCCTCTGGTGCAAGAGGTACCCAGAGTCTGACCACGTTCAAGGCGGGGAGCGCGTCTGACCGACGTTGAGCTCGCCCGCGGACGAGAAAAATGCCATGGCGGGTCGAGCTGAGCGCAGGCGGCCCGCTTCCTGCGAGCGCCAAATCCGCTCCGGTTGCGTATGGGGTATGCCCATCGCCTGCCGCCCAGGGTGCTGGAACCAATGCCCTCCCGTACTATCCCCTGTTTGCGGCTCGCGTTGACGCGTCCGCGCAAAACAGGCAGAATGGCACCAGTCTGTTGGGGGAACAGCGGAGGGATCCCGAGGCATGCTGAATGTGGCGTTCATCGGTTGTGGCCGTATTGCCGACTTGCACTTTGCCGGTTACAAACGCCTCGGCGATGCGCGCGTGTACGCGATCTGCGACAACGATCCTGCCCGTCTCGCCGGCCGTCAGGCCGAATGGGGCGTTGAAAAGGTGTACACAGACTATCGCGACCTTCTGGCCGACCCCGAAGTTCATGCCGTGGAAGTGCTCACTCCGTTCGACACGCACGAGGAAGTCGTACTTGCCGCCGCCCGGGCCGGCAAACATATCGCTTGCCAGAAACCCATGACCGACAGCCTGCCGAGCGCGGACCGGATGCTCGCGGCCGTAAAAGAGGCGGGCGTACTTTTCAAGGTGACGGAATGTTATGTGCTATATCCCCCCGTGGCGCAAGCCAAAGCCCTGATCGATGCCGGCGTAATCGGGGAACCCGCAGGTCTTCGCATGCGGTCGATCTCCAGCCCCGGCGGCGGATGGGAGGTGCCCGCCGCGACCTACGAACAGCAGCTCCGTCAGGTCGCGCACGGCCACGGGTTTGAGACGTTCGACCACGGGCACCACGAATGGGCCATGGCATGGCACCTGCTTGGCGCGCCCGAACGCGTCACTGCATGGGTCGACTCTGAGGATGGCATACTCGATTGCCCCGCAACCATCATGTGGAAATGCAAAGAAGGAACCCGATACGGCGTGTGCGATTTCAATCATGCCAGGTTCCTCACCATCCCCTCCAAGTACTATCCCAACGACGAGTGGCTGGAAGTCACGGGGTCAAAGGGAATCCTGTTCATTAGCAAGGGCACGGGCGATGTCCATGAGCGGCCTCCGGTGTCCGTCTTCACCGGCTCCGGTTGGCGGCATTACAGTCCGCCGGCCGATTGGATCGAGGGATTTACCGCATCCACGGCCAACTTCGTCCGGGCCATTCAGAGGCGGGAGCCCCCCCTGCTCGACGCAGAGTCCGCCCGCCAAGTGCTTCGGTTCTCCCTGGCCGTCGAACGAAGCGCCGCCGAACGCCGCGAGGTCTATGTTGAAGAGTTCGAGCACGCATTTCCGCGCTGGTACTCGTGGCGCCGGAAACGGAGAGAGCGCAGCGGGTGCATTGTTGGGCCCCGCAAGAAGCGTCTGTCCGATTTGTTCGGCGGAGGGACTCGCCAGTATGCCCCTCATGCGCGCGAGCTCACGCTGGATCTGGGCAGTCGTTATGACCCATCCAAGGCCGCGGGCTGGTCGTGTGTCGTGGGTCTCCGCCTCACTGCCGAAGAACGAGTGACGGAGCAGTCGTACGCGCTGCGGATAAAGGACGGCGGTCTTTCCGTAGAAGAAGGCTTTCTTCCCAAGGATGCCGAGCTTACGTTAACCATGCCGGCGGGAACGTGGGCGGCAATCCTGATGGGAAAGAAACGCCTCGAGACCGCCTTGCTCCAGGGGAAAATCAAGTATGAAGGGCGCGCTGAAGAAGGACTCAAGCTCCGCGGCGCGTTCAAGATTTAGAATGAACAGGAGTTGAGCGCTTGTCAAAACTCCCATTTCGCACAAAACTGGTCTTCGGCCTGGCAGGGCTGGGGATGAATCTGCCGGACCTCCTCCTGCTGCAGTGGCTTATGAAGCGGTACGTTCCGGGAACCGAGGATGCCGTCCCGCTGGTAGCTCCCCGGTTGTTCGCTGCCGCCTACATGATCGGCCGCATCTGCGAGGCGATATACTGCCCAATCATTGCCAGTTGGACCGACAACTTCCGGTCGGCCAACGGGCGCCGCATCCCGTTTATTCGGCGGGGCATCATTCCGTTCGCACTGGTCGTCTTTCTCTTGTATAACCCGCCAATCGACGGGACCAGCATAATCAATTTCGTATATCTTCTCGTGCTTTTTCAGGCGTATCTGTTCCTGTACTCGCTTGTGGTCACGCCCTATCTTGCCCTCTTGCCCGAACTTACGCCCGACGTCGAAGAGCGGGTATCTCTCACCGTAGCGCAGTCCCTCTTCCTCGTGGTCTCCAGCGTATGCTTTGCATTCGCCGGCGTCCTGATTGCGACCCTCGGATACCGTATTACGGCCGGTATTGTGGCTTGCATCGCGGTCCTGTCATTTGTTCCGATCGGCTGGACCGTGCGCGAGCGCCAGCCCATGAACCTGGAAGACGGTCTGCCCCGCGTACCGATGATCAGAGGTATGCTGCTCACGCTGAGAAATCCCGCGTTTCTCGTTATAGCGATTTCCACGGCTTTCTACTGGTTTGGCCTGCAGATTATCATCGCCCTGGTTCCATACTGGGTCGAGACGGTGCTCGAGAAGAGCGAGGCGTTCACAACTGTTCTGATGGGATTCTTCGTGGTATTCAACGTTGCCTCGTTCTTTCTGATGCAGAAGCTTTCGTCCCTTTTCGGCAAGTACAGGGTCTTCCTGCTGACCCTGCTGGGTTCGGGCGCGGTCTTTGCCATGTTCGCGGGCGTCGGCGCCATTCCAGTGGGCGGGGTCATCCCTCAAACCATGCTTGTGATGGCGTTCGTAGGGGTGACCGTGGCGGGGTTCATGGTCCTTCCCTTCGCGCTGCTTTCCGACGCGGTCGACTATGATGAGCGGCTCACGGGCCAGCGTCGGGAAGGCATGTTTTTTGGCGTACAGGGCATTTTTCAGAAGCTGATGATCGGTCTGGGAATCGTGACCCTGAGCAATCTCAAGGGACTTGGCAATGCACAGGCCGACGCAACAGTTGCCGGCCTCAAATGGGCCGCCGTCCTGGCGGGAATCGCGTGCGTTATCGGCTTCCTTGTTTTTCTGCCCTATCCCCTGCGCGAACGCCACGGCCGGGTGGCTCACGTCCATGACAACCCCGGGGAAGAGCCATGAAGCGATTCGTGCGGGAATATGACTACTACCGGAACATCTTCCGCGAACGCCCTCTTCCGCTGGCTTATGTAGATCTGGAACTCTTTGACGCAAATATCGCAGCCGTGCTTGAACGCGCCGGGCGAACACGCATCCGCGTTGCCTCAAAATCCATCCGGTGCGTTCCTTTGTTGGAGCGCATTCTGGCCAGTGATGAACGTTTCGATGGTGTGATGTGTTACACGGCGGGTGAGGCGGTGTTTCTCAGTCAATTGGGACTCAACAATCTTCTGATCGCCTACCCGGCGTGGCAGGAGGCGGAGCTGGCCTCACTATGCCGTGAGCTTCGGCGCGGCAAGAGACTGATCTGCACGATCGACAGCGTGGAACATGCCGATCACCTGAATCAGTCTGGCCGTGCGTTTGACACGCAGATCCCTGTCTGCATCGATGCCGACATGTCGTATTCGTTCTTGGGGCTTCATTTTGGCGTTCAGCGAAGTCCCATCAGGGACGCCGCCAGCGCTGCTCACGTGGCCAAGCATGTCATCGGTTGCCGGCACTTGCGTCTTGAGGGCCTCATGGCCTACGAAGCGCAGATTGCGGGCATACCCGACGACGTACCCGGCCGCCTTTTCCGCAACAGCGCCGTACGGTTTCTGCAATCGCTATCCAGGCGGGACGTGTTGCGCCGGCGGCGGGAATTGGCAAGCGCGATAGTGAAAGCCGCGCACGAACTCGCGTTCGTCAACGGGGGAGGCTCGGGCAGCATCGATTTCACGGTATCCGACGGCGCGGTGACTGAAATTACTGTGGGCTCGGCATTCTTCGCCCCCGCCCTCTTCGATGGCTACCACAACGTTCAGTATCAACCGGCGGCCGGATTCGCATTGGAAATCACGCGCATCCCGAAACCCGGCGTCTTCACGTGCCTGGGCGGAGGCTACGCCGCTTCGGGTTCCGCCGGTCCGGACCGCCTCCCCAGCCCGTACTTGCCGAGGGGCGCCCGGTTACTCCCGAGCGAGGGCGCCGGAGAGGTGCAGACCCCGGTCCGGTACCGGGGTGAGCCCCGCCTGGACATCGGCGATCCCATCCTCATGCGACATGCGAAGGCGGGGGAATTATGCGAGCATTTCAACTCGCTTGCGCTCGTCTCGAATGGCGCAATTATCGACGAAGCGCCGACCTACCGCGGCGAGGGGCAGGCATTCCTGTAGCGTCCGGATGCGTCGAGCCAAGCACTGGTTTCGCGCGCGTTTGGGTCGATTCCACGCCTTTGCTATACTGTTGGGCCGAATCTTTAACGTGAAACGGGCGCGCGAGTGCCCTCAGCAAGAGGCGGCCTTAAATGACCATGACAGCAGGCGAGACACGCGGTGCCGACGTGGGAATCACCGTATGCAACCCGCGTAATGGCGAAGTTCTATACACAATCCCCGCCCCATCCGCGCAAGACGTGACGGACACCTATGCGCGCGCCAGGGAAGCCTTCAAGAAACTCAAAGCCATGTCAGTAAGGCAACGGCTTGATGAGGCTTCGAAACTCAAGCGGTATTTGCTCGAAAACCGTCTGGAAATCGCGCGGAAGATCGTAAGCGAGACCGGCAAATGTCTTACCGATGCCCTCATGCTCGAGGTCTTCCCGGCACTCGACACCATCGATTACTATGAGAAGAACGCCGAGCGCATCCTGGCCGAGCAGCGCGTCAAGACGCCGATCTTTCTGTTGGGCAAGAAATCCAAGGTGGTGTACGAGCCCATGGGGCCCGTACTCGTCATTTCCCCGTGGAACTACCCGTTTCATCTCTCGTTTGTGCCTATTATGTGCGCGTTCATCGCGGGCAATTCAACGATTTTGAAGCCGTCGAGCTATACTCCGCTCCAAGGGTTGTTCGAAGCCATTACCGGCAATAGCGGATTCATGAAAGACGCTATTCAGGTCATCTACGCGACTCGGAAACACGCCCAGATGCTCATTGACGAAAAGCCCGCCAAGATCTTCTTTACCGGCAGCGTCGGGGCGGGCAAACAGGTCATGGCATCCGCCGCCCAGCACCTTATCCCGTTGGAACTCGAGTTGGGCGGCAAGGATCCCATGGTTGTTTTCGAAGATGTCGACATCGACCGCACCGTTAACGGTGCGCTGTGGGGCTCATTTGCGAACTGTGGGCAAACCTGCACGTCGGTCGAGCGCGTATACGTCCAGGAACGCATCTATGATCAATTCGTGGCGGCGCTGACGGAAAAGATTGCCAAACTCAGAACCCTGGCGCCCGACGGCTCCGGGAAAGACGACGGCGAACTGGACGTAGGCTGCATGACCGCGGAATTCCAGATCGAGACCATCGAGGACCAGCTCAGCGACGTACAGTCGAGGGGCGGGAAAATCGCGTGTGGCGGCGGGCGCAACGGCAAGTCCCATGTTTTTCCGCCCACTGTTGTTACGGGCCTCGAGAACGGCATGAAGATCGTGTACGACGAGACGTTTGGGCCCGTGGTGACTGTCGGCAAGTTCAAGACCGAGCAGGAGGCCATCGAGCTCGCCAACGACTCGCCTTTCGGGCTGAGCGCAAGCGTATGGTCGGCCGACCTCGAACGCGCCGAGCGGGTTGCGCGAAGCATTATCACTGGAAACGTCTCGATCAATAATGTGCTGGCGACTCAGGCCAACTCCGGATTGCCGTTCGGCGGGGTGAAAGACAGCGGTTTCGGGCGCTATCGCGGGTCGTTTGGCCTGCATACCTTCTCGAACGTGAAGTCTCTTGTTATCGACAAGCAAAGCTCCAAGCCGGAGCTGAATTGGTATCCCTATTCCAAGAGGAAGTTCGAACTGTTCAATGAGCTGATGGCAGCCGCTTTTGGCGGCAAGCCCTTCTCGCTGTTGCGAACCGCGGTGGCGGGATTGAAACTCGAGATTCTCGCAAGAAAGAACCGCCTGTAATATCCAAGCCCGCTCAGGCAAGTATGTTCGGTCAACGCGCAAAGCGCTGGAGGTCCCGATGTCCGTATCTTCCGATGCGTGTGTATCGCCTGATGAGTCCGTCTCCCGTGTGCGCCACGCGGGCGTTTCGCTTGCGCTTACGTTCTGTGTGCTTCATTCCGGCGCTACCGTGATGATCTATGAGTTTCTTGCTGTGCGCATTCTTCAGCGGGATTTCGGCAGCCTTCTGGAAATATGGGCAGCGGAGATGACGGTAGTTCTGGCCGGGCTTGCCATCGGTTACGCGCTGGGCGGATACCTCGCGGACCGTTTCCGGGCGTGGTGGCTCTTGGGCGCCGTATTCATTATCGGCGGGCTTACAGCCTTGCCCATGGAACCCCTGGCATTCCGCACCGCGGACTGGCTGTTTTCCTTTGAGAATACTGAACCTGCGTGGTGGTGGCCGATATTCGCCGCCGGGGCGTGCACGTTTGTCCCCATTCTCGCCCTGGGAACCGTTACGCCCCAGGCCATACGGTTGCAGGTGCGAAGCCTCGACCGGGTGGGCTCGGGCGCAGGGTGGATAGCAAGCCTGTCAACCGTCGGGAGCATACTGGGCGTCATGCTCATCACCTTCGTGTTCTTGCCGAAATACGGCGTTCGGGACACCCTGTTCTGGGTGTCCC
This sequence comes from Candidatus Hydrogenedentota bacterium, assembly GCA_035416745.1. Classification (NCBI taxonomy): domain Bacteria; kingdom Pseudomonadati; phylum Candidatus Hydrogenedentota; species Candidatus Hydrogenedentota bacterium. Next base: position 106,367 of record DAOLNV010000005.1, read on the forward strand.
TCGCGCTTGCCGCCCTTGGACTTGTTGTGGTGGCGGTATCCCTGCTGACGCGAAAGAGAGGGATTGCCGCCGCGCCGGTGCTCCTGGCGCTGCTCTGCGCGTGCGGCGGAGCGGATGCCCAAATCCTCTTCGATCGCTACAGCGCCTACCACCACATTCTGGTCGTCGACGAGGGAGATACCCGTATGCTCCGTTTCGATGACACCCGGCAGAGCCAGATGTCCCTGAAGAACCCCGTCGAGGGCGGATTCGAGTACACGGATTTCTTCCACGTGCCGATGGTGTTCAATCCGGCAGCCCAGGACGTCCTGTTCGTCGGATTGGGAGGTGGCACGGGGCCCAAAGCATTTCTCCAATACTACCCTGGTGCGCGCCTTGACGTCGCGGAAATCGATCCGTTGGTGGTAAGAGTCGCGCACGACTTCTTCCAGGTGCCTGAGGACCCGAGGCTGCAGATCTCGGTAGCGGACGGCAGGGTCTTCCTCCGGAGGGCGCGCAAGAGTTACGACGTCATCATCATGGATGCGTACGGCACCAGCCCCTACGGTCTCTATCTTCCCTATCACCTTACCACGATCGAGTTCTTCAAGATCGCACGAGAACACCTAAAAGACGGCGGCTGCTTGGTTTACAACACCGTCGAGGTCGACCGCCGCACAAAGCGCGACCGGGTGCAGGATCTCCTGACAACGCTGGGCAAGGTATTTGAGTTCACGTACGCCTTCAAGGCCAGGACCAGCCTGAACACGGTGCTCGTGGCCATCAAGTTTCCTCAGACGGCCGAGGGTGCGCCCGCCGTCACTTACCCTGAGTGGCCCCAGGGGCCCGTGTCCAACCATCCCCTGAATGTCGAGCAATTGGCTGACCTTACGCGTATGCTTGCGGAGAAGGGGCGGCTTCCGCTGCCCCGGCTCCAGGACCGGGTGCGGCAGATATCCCCCGCTGTGAGCGGGCCGGACCGCGGGACGGTTCTGACCGACGACTTCGCGCCCACCGACCTCGGTGCAGGGGGCTGACGAACCTACGTGTCAAGCACCGAATAATCGACTGGGGCGTGATTTCCGCGCTCCAGCCATCGGGCCAGGACAAACAGGTAGTCGCTCAAGCGGTTCAGGAATGCCGGAATTGTGCCGGCGTCAAACTCGGGGAAGGCCTGCCGGAATTCCGCGAAAGCTCGTTCGAGACGCCGCACAGCCGTGCACGCGACATCCGCGTGGGCAGCGGGAACCGTGGACGCTCCCACGATGAATGCGTTTGGCAACTTCAGCTCCGTCTCGAGACGAAGTTGGGCATCCTCCAGCTTGATCAGTTCCTTCTCGCTGATCTTTCCGCGCCTGCACTCGGGATGCTTCCCGGCCGGGTCGCTGCAGTCGGTCCCAATGATGAAAAACGTGTGCAAGACCCAGTGCAGAAAACGCAGGATGTCGTCCAGCGCCTCGTCATTCTGTGAAGCCAGCACCTGCCGCAGCAAGGCGGTCTGTACCCGCGCTTCGTCTAGTGCTCCGATGCAGCATATGATGGGATGGGACTTCGGATAGGTTTCCCCGTTAAGGGCTATCGTCTCGCCTTGGTCTCCCTGTTTGGTCGTGACTTTTGATCGCATGTTGCTACCCTCAATCGATGGCAACGGAAACCGGACAATGGTCCGAGCCCTGAACATCGGAATGTATCCGGGATTCCTGCAGCCTGGGCAACAGCCCCTCGTCGATTACATGATAATCCAGCCGCCAGCCGATATTCCGGGCCCGGGCATTGGTCCGGTACGACCACCAGGTGTAGTGGCCCCGACCCGGCGTCAGGTGCCGGAACGTGTCCACATACCCCGCCCGAAGCAGCCGATCCATCGCACGCCTCTCCTCCGGATAGAACCCCGGGTTGTCGACGTTTTCTTTGGGACGCGCCAGGTCAATCTCGCGGTGTGCGATATTGAAGTCGCCACACAGGATCATAGGTTTGCCTGCTTCGCGTAATTCCTTGCCGAGCTTGCCGATCGCGCGGCAGAACTCAAGCTTGTATTGGATTCGCGCCCGTTCGGGCTGGCTGTTCGGAAAATACGCGTTGACGAGCACAAACGAGTCAAAGTCCAGCACCTGGACTCGCCCCTCGTCGTCAAACTTCCCGATGTTCAGACCCTCGACGCGCACGGGTTCGAATCCTTTTCGAAAATACGTTGCCACACCGCTATACCCCCGGCGCTTCGCGCTGTGCCACACGCTGCGGTACCCGTCCGGGGACAGAACAGACTCGGAGAGGTCGCTGGGAAGCGCCTTGGTCTCCTGTACACAGATCACGTCGGCCCTGGTCCCGAGCAGCCAAGGCACAAAACCCTTCTTTTCGATCGCACGGATCCCGTTCACATTCCATGAGTGAAGATGCATGCTTGCTCCAATTCGTGACAGCGAACGCGAAACACGTTAAGAATAGTTCTTTCAATAGGTTAAAACAAACCGCAGCATGTGGAATATGCCTGGGTTCGCGGGTTTGTTATACTGGGAGGGCCGCACTGCGCGCGAATATGGCATATCGCTTCACCTGAAAACGAGCACGGAGATGAAGATGCTTCTGCCCCTGTTTCCTCTCGAATTGGTTGTTTTCCCCGGAGAACACCTCCGCCTGCATATCTTCGAACCGCGCTACAAACAACTGATTGCTGAATGCCGTGATACCAACGCCTCGTTCGGGATACCTGCTTACGTCGACGGAGGCGTGGCCGAGTACGGCACGGAGATGACCCTGGAAGAAATCAGCAGGACCTATGACAACGGCGAGATGGACATCCTCACCAAGGGCCGCCGCGCATTCCATCTTGAGCGCTTCGTGCGCGACGTCCCTGGAAAGCTGTATTCCGCGGGTGAAGTCACCTTTGTGAACAACCTCGAGACAAGCACCGCGACTCCCAAGGAAACCCTCTCAAAACAGTTCCACCGTCTCCATGAACTCCTCGAAACCGGTTATCAGCGAGACAATTTCTCGGGCCCGAACCTTTCTTTCCAGCTGGGCCAGGAAGTGGGATTAACCCTGTATCAGAAAGTGAAACTGCTTTCGTTGGAGCGCGAATCCGAACGCGAAGCACTCATCATTGAACATATGGGTGACGTCATCCCCAAATTGGAAGCGGTTGGAGAGACCAAACGCCGCATCCGCGGAAACGGTCATTTCTACAAGTTCTCGGCGATAGACTTCTGAACTGCACAGGTCCTTGCAATCGCAGGAGATGGGAGGGGATTGAGATGAACAGCATGACGAGACGCGCTACGGCGGTCGCAGGGCAATTCTACCCCTCGTCCCCCGAGAAATTGGCGGGAGCCGTACGAGCGTTCATGGATGATTCGGAAGTGCAACCCGCTCCTGATGCCGTGCGCGCACTGATCGTGCCTCACGCGGGGTATATGTATTCGGGTCCTACTGCCGGTTTTGCGTACCAGCGCATCAAGGGGAAACAGCCCAAACGCGTCGTCCTGCTGGGCTGTTCCCATCGCTACGCAATATCCCGGGCGTCGGTTTTCGTCGACGGTGTCTTTGAAACCCCCCTCGGCGAGTTCCCTATCGACAGCGCGACCGCGCGCACCCTGGCGCAGCGGACGGACAGCCAGTCGGCCGAGCCGCACCTCCTTGAGCATGCCCTCGAGGTCCAGTTGCCCTTCCTTCACGCCGCGTGCGGAGGACCGGTGCCGCTTGTTCCCATACTTTTCGGCTCCCATTCGTCCTGGCATGCGGAATTGGGCCGTGAACTGGCGGACATTCTTGGCCAAGACGATCTCGTTGTGGCCTCGACTGACCTCTCCCACTATCTCAGCCAGGACAAAGCCAATCAGATCGACCAGAGAACCCTTAACGCCATTCTGAGCAAAGATACTGACGAAGTGGGCTGGGGCATAGACGAGCAGCGCTATTCGATGTGCGGCTCGACCGCGGTGATCTGTGCGATGGCCTTCGCTACCGCCGCCGGCGCGGACACCTGGCGGCTCCTGGATTATCGAACGAGCGCCGACGCTTCGAAGGACTACAGCCAAGTTGTCGGTTACGCGGCCGTGTCTATGGAAACGGCCTGAGCTGTTACTCAAGCAGGTACCGGACGGACACCGGCGATTGTGCTGCCCCGAGCACACGAATGTTATGGTCGCCTTCCTCGCTTCTGCTGATTGCGACAAAGATATCGCACTTGCCCGGAAGCACGCCGACCGCCATCAGACCATGGGCATCAATATGCGGCCACATCCACCATACGTGTTCTTCCGAAACCCCTACAGGCAGAAGCTCGATCTCCTTGATCTCAAGGGGAGTGGAAAGCAGGTTTTGTCCCCAGGCCTCTTCCCGCGGATCCGAACATATATACATGCCGGTAATGGGACAGTCCCCGTCGTTTAAGAGCCAGACCCGCCGAACGCCGTCTTGAGGTGGACATCCTGAGAGGGAAATGAGACAACAGGCCAGCAACAGCGAAAGGGCGATGCAGCCCGACAGACGATTCACCTTTTTCTCCACACCGCTCATGCGCGGCAATTAACGGAATTCCCCCTCGTGTGTGTGCCGGGCGTGCTACTTCCCTCGAAGGCTGGTCTGACAGGAACGAGACAATTCAACGAAAACTAATCGTCTCGCACAGGAATTCTCTCCCCAATTCATGTGCAGCGTCCAACTTGATAGCACAAAAGCTGGTGGTTTTCAAGCCCCAATTTTGTCTGGGACGCTATATGTTGTGTGCAAGGTGAAAAAAATAGAAAAGGAGGGTTTAGTGTTCAAAACTCCCTGAAACCCGGAACACCCTACGCCAAGCTGTTCCGGGGCAATGGCATAATTGGGGTCCCTGGACATCTGCAGCTCCCCCAGGTATGCTCTCCATGAATAGGGACGCACCCGACAGTTGACACGTTCTCCGGGAAACGACATGAAAGTCCGCGACATCTGCTTGCTCCTTGATGAAATTGCTCCTCCGGGCTCAGCATATTCATGGGACAAGTCAGGATTGCATACCGGCGATCCTGATTCCGAAGTGTGCGGGGTTCTCGTGTCCCTTACTGTCGAGCCGGACACCGTGAAGGAGGCCAAACGCCGTAAGGCGTCGTTGATCGTTGCCCACCATCCGTTGATATGGACTCCTCTGGCTTCACTGAGGCGCGATGACCCCTGTGCCGCATTATGCTTGGCGCTGGCGGAGGCCAACATTGCCTGCTATTCGGCGCACACGAATCTGGATGTCGTGCGGGAAGGTGTCAGCCATTGTCTGGGCAAGGTTCTAGAGATCGAGGATATGCACCCTCTGCTTCCCGTCGAGCATGCCCGGCTGGTCAAGCTGGTCACCTTTGTTCCACCGGATTATCTGGAGATTCTTCGGAGCGCCGTCTGCGATGCCGGAGCAGGCAAAATCGGCGACTATACGGAGTGTACCTTTTCGGCGCCTGGCACCGGAACTTTCAAACCCGCTGCGACGGCTGACCCATTCAGCGGGCGCAAGGGCGTCCTCAATTCAGAACCCGAACTGCGCTTCGAGACACTCGTGCCAAAAGTCCGCCTGGACCGCGTCCTGCGCGCCATGTTCGAGGTCCACCCGTACGAGGAGCCTGCTTACGATATTATTGCGCTGGAAAATCCGGACCCCGAAACCGGCTTAGGAGCACGAGGCCGTCTAAAAGCCGGAATTTCCCTGGGGCGGTTTGCGGAGGACGTGCGTTCACGGTTGCGGACGGACCATGTGAGGGTGGCAGGCGAACTGAAAAGGAAGGTGCAGCAGGTGGCGGTTATTGGCGGCAGCGGCGGTTCGGAACTCAAACGCGTGCCGCGTGACGTGGATGTCGTCGTCACCGGCGATGTAAAGTACCATGAGGGACTCGAGGCCCGGCAAAGAGGGTTGGCGGTCATCGATGCCGGCCATGAAATCACCGAGCGGCCAATCGTCCCTGTTCTTGCGCAGTACTTGCGGAAACGATGCAAGGGGTTGCGTGTATATGCCTATGCTGAACCCCAGCTTTTCAAGATTGTGACAAAATGACTGCGAAGCGAAAAGACGAGCCGTTGAAGGTCCTGTTTGTTGCGTCAGAGGTTGCTCCCCTCGCGAAGACGGGCGGGCTTGCCGATGTCGCCAACTCCCTTCCCAAGGCGCTCATCTCGATGGGACACGACGTTCGGCTCGCGATGCCGTGCTACGCGACGCTCGACAAGAAATGGCTCGGTAACCGGCTTGGCACGTTCATGGTGTACCTGGGAGGCACTCACATCGCTGGCGCGGTTCGCCTATCGTCGCTGCCAGGTTCCAATGCGCCAATCTACCTGATCGAACAGGGACTGTATTTCGCGCGCAGCGGTTTGTACCAGGCGGACGGCCAACCCTATTCGGACAACCTCGAACGGTTTGCGTTTTTCTCGCTCGGCGCGCTCGAGGGGGTAGCCCAAACTGGCTGGGTCCCCGACGTGGTACACTGCAACGACTGGCACACGGCGCTGGTTCCGGCGCTTTTGAAAGTCTCGCAGCGGGTCAATCCCACATGGCGCGGTTTGCCGACGGTTTTTACTATCCACAACCTGACTTACCAGGGGCGTTTTCCAGGCGGCCAGTTCTATCACACGGGTCTGCCCGAGCATCTGTTCGCACCCGATTACCTCGAGTTCTACGGCGATGTAAACGTGATGAAGGCAGGTATCGCGTTCTCCAGCAAGATCAACACGGTGAGTCCGCGCTATGCAGAGGAGATTCAGACCCCCGAGGGAGGGTGTGGCTTAGACGGGTTCCTGCGTACGCGTTCGGCTGACGTGAGCGGGATTCTCAACGGGATTGACTACTCGGAATGGAACCCCTGGAGAGACCCGCTCATCGAAGCCCGTTTTTCGCGGAACAGACTGACCGGCAAGGCCCGATGCAAGTCCGCTCTGCAACAAACACTCAATTTGCCGGTGAAAAACGTTCCTCTGTTCTGCTGCGTTTCGCGTCTGGTCTACGAAAAGGGAATAGATCTGCTTATCGAGTCGCTTGACGCTCTTCTCCTAGAAGATCTTCAGATCGTTGTTCTGGGTTCGGGAGATCCCGAACTGGAACGGCGTCTGGCGGAAACATCTCAGAGGAATCCCGAACGGCTCAAGGTCGTGTTGCGGTACGACGAAGAGCTGGCTCATCAGTTTTATGCCGGATGCGATTACTTTCTCATGCCCTCGCGTTCGGAACCCTGCGGACTCTCGCAGATGTACAGTCTGGCTTACGGGACCCTGCCCGTCGTGCATCGTACGGGAGGTCTGGCCAACACGGTCCAGGACGCCACGCCTCAGAATATCGAGGCAGGGGAAGCGACGGGGATCGTCTTCTGCCACCCCAGCGCGCAAGCGTTACAGGAGGCAGTGCGGCGCGCCCTCAGCCTCTACTCAAACCCCACGGTATTGGAACGCCTTCGAAAAGCAGGAATGACCGAGAACTTCTCTTGGGAGCGCTCCTCCCGCGCCTACCAGGCACTCTATCGAGAGGCGATGGCAAAACCCTGATGAACGCGGAATGGGTAATACAGACCGCATCGCCCGAGGAAACGCGCGCGCTCGGGGCCGCCTTGGCGGGACTGCTGCCGCGCGGCTCCGTCGTTGCTCTGCGCGGGGAGCTGGCGACGGGCAAGACGTGCCTGGTTTCAGGAATGGCCCGTTGTTTCGCCGGCGCGGATTATGTCCACAGCCCAACCTTTACCCTGGTCAATCAGTACGGCGAAAACCCTTCCCTGCTGCACGTCGATCTATACAGGTTAAGCGGCCCGGAAGAGGTCGAAGATCTGGGATACGCGGAATTGTTCGATTCCGACGATATTTGCGTCATCGAGTGGGCCGAGCGCGCTGAAACGCTGCTTCCCGAAAACAGGCTGGACATTCTGCTCGAGCATGCTGGCCGAGACCTCCGCCGGCTCACCTTACGCAACCGTAATCTGCTTGGGAACGGCTGGCAAGAGCATCTCTCGCGCGCGACTGGCCACAAACGGGGTTAATCGCCAAGGCTCAAAACTCGCAGGTCCGCCGCCAGGCGTTCCATGTTCTGGTACCGTTCTTCGGGTTTCTTTTGGATGCATTTCATCACGATATCATCGAGTGCCTCGGGGATCTTATCGTTTTCGGCGCTTGGCGGCGGCGGCATCTCTTGTACCTGGCGCTGGATAACGTTTCCGCTGGCGAAGACGATTTTTCCGGTAAGGCATTCGTGCAACACCATGCCAATCGAGTAGATGTCGCTGCGCGCATCCGATTCTTTTCCCAAAGCCTGCTCGGGCGACATGTAGCTTGGCGTTCCCATGACGACGCCGGCCCGCGTGAGGCGGTTGTCTTCGGATTTCGCCAGACCGAAGTCCATGATCTTGATAAGACCGCCCTTGGCAATCAGGATATTCTCGGGCTTGATATCGCGGTGGGTAATGCCCGCTTTATGAATTGCCCCGAGCGCCGAACAGGCTTGCACGATGAAATTCACGGCTTCGCGCGGCATCAGCGCGCCCTTCTTGGCCAGGTAGCGGTAGAGGCTCACTCCCTCGACGTATTCCATTGCAATGTATGCGCGGCCTTCACTTGCGCTGATATCGTAAATGCTCACGATGTTCGGGTGGGAGATCTTCGCCGCAGTGCGAGCCTCCCGCACAAACCGCTCCCGAAACTCCTCCGAATCATCGATGAGCGAGCCCAGGAATTTCAGTGCGACAGGCCGGTCCAATTGCTTATCCCGGGCAAGATAGACCACGCCCATACCACCGCGTCCCAGTTCCTTCTGGAGCTCGTAACGTCCTTCGAGGGCATTCTCCACTGATTTCATCATCTGTCCGCCAGTGGCGCCCTGAGCTCCCGGCTGAAGCACGGTACCGGGTCCCGCCTTCATGCTGATCCGCGTGGAAATGCTTGATATGCGCTGGCTTACGTCACGGAATTCAAGGTCCACAGTGTGGATTTTGCGCAGGATTTGAAGAGAATCATCAAGGCGTCCCGTTTGTTCATAAGCGAGTGCCAACATGTAGAAGTACTCGAGCAGCGCGGTGTCGACCCGTTTTCCCGTGAGATGATTCTCGAGAGCCGCGACACAGTGAGCGTAATCGTGCATTTCGTAGAAACAACGACCGAGTAGTCCCCGCGAGATCTCAAACGTAGGATGGTCTTCCTTTACGCGCTGCAGAACCTTGATAGCATCCGCGAACCGCCCTGCATGAGCGAAGGCCAACCCCGCCCGGTAATACTCCCCGGCGCGCAGGAAGCAGTCGGCTGCCCGGCCGGCGTCTTTGGCCTTGGAAAAGGCCTCCCCAGCCCGGAGAAAATCGCCGGCGGCAGCATAGGCAGTGCCCGCTTCCTTCCAGTTTCCTTTGCCCTCATGGAACCGGCCGACGATGCGCGAGGCCTCCTGCTTCTTTCCTGCCTCATTCATGCAAACCGCGGCTTCCTCGAGATTGCCGGCGAGTATGTAGGTTTCTCCGGCCCGCACCAGATCGCCTCCGCTGCGGAAAAGACGGGCAGCAACATCGTGGTTGTTTGCCCGTTCGAAGCGTTCCGCGAGAAGCGGATGGAGTTCGCGCCGCTGCGCTTCGCTGAGCGATGCGGCTATCTGTTCGTCTTGAATCGTCTTGTAGCATTCGGTCGCCGCCTGGACCTGGATTTCCATGGCGTCGCCCGTAGTCCTGAAGTAATTGACAAACATCTGAAGCGCTTTGGCTATGTTGCCGGCTCTGCCGTAAGCCGAGGCTGCGAGTACCGGTTTACCGGCCTTTTCATAGGCCGCGGCAGCGTCCTGATACCGCGCGTTCTCCATGAAATACTGCGCGGCAGACTCGTAGTCGCCTTCCTTCAAAAAGAGCTGGGCCGCTTTGAGCGTATTGCCTGACTTGGCAATCTCCATGGCTTCCTTGTGGTGGTTGCCGATTTTCCTGTACCACTTGGCTGCTTCCTTGGGATGTCCCGCCTCGGAGTACAGGTTTGCGAGCTTGCCGTAGTCCTTTGCTTCCTTGAGCTGGCGCGCCTGTTCCTTCAACAGCTGACGTGAACGCACCTGGTTAACCACATCTACGTTTTTCGTGGAAGCGAGGGCGTCAATGTCGGCCGCATCCACCCAGGTGGTACGGCGCCCGCGCCGGACAATCTTGTGAATGCGCGAACTCAGATCAACAAGAATGTACAGAGCCGCCAGAATCACAAAAAGCCGGGCTATCAGGTGAAACGCCGCCGCAAACTCCTTGTCGGCAAGCTTTTCGGCATACCGCAGCGGCCAATCGGCCAAGTCCCAAAACCAGATGATGTAGCGCATGGTCGTTCTTCCGCTCTGTTTCCCGCACCCAACTCGGATCCATACTAATTCCCTTCCCGCAAAAGAACAAGCCCGACGGCGGTTCGAGGCAGGAAATCGGTGGCTCCCAATGCGTGGAACGGTTCAGGCATGCACCTTGCCCCAATCGGGCGGCCCCACAAGACCGCCGTTGAGGGCGAAACGGAGAACGAGCGGTTCAAGAGCCCCGCCGCGCTGAATCCCGCCCCACAGATTGCAGAGGAGGGGCTTCTATGCCCTTGAGCTACGGTGCCTGCCCCACTCCCGTCCCAGGCAATTTGCCCGAAAGCAGGGAATACAACGCCTGAGCCCGGGTATTCCAATCATAGCGCTCTTCGATGATTCTGCGGCCTGCCTCGCCCAGCCGTGTCCGTTGCCCGGAATCCGTGAGCACCAGAAGAACCCTGTCGGCGAATTCCTGCGGAGAGTCTGCCACAAGCACCCCTTCCCCCTCTTGCGCCTCCAGCCCTTCGAAACCAACGGTTGTGCTGACGACCGGCGTCTTCAGGGCGAGAGACTCGAGATTCTTGGTCTGAATCCCTGCCCCGATCCGCATAGGGCACACCGTGCATGCGGCCCGGCGCAAAAATGGGCGGACATCGGCGACGGCCCCGGCAACTTCAATGCCCTTTTTACCATGCAGACGCTGAATCCAGCTTGGAGCATTGACACCAACGATGATAAATCGGGCACTTGGCTTCCGCTTTCGAATCCGTGGCCAAATGGTATCCACGAAATAACGTACCGCATCGCGGTTGGGCGCGCTGTGAAGGTTGCCAAGAAAAACGACGGTGTCCGAATCGCGCCGCTCGCTTTCTTCAGGACAGAACATGCCGAGGTCCACTCCAAACGGGATCACAACGATTTGGCCACGCGCTCCGAGTTCAAGGAGCTTCTGCCGGTCAAGGTCCGTAACCACGATGGAAAAGAGGAAGTCTTCCGTGCAGCGGGTCTCGAAGGCTGCCATACGTTCTCTCTCGATTCTTTCGATGTGGCGCGCGATTCCCTTTGCGTAAGGAGCGGAGCGCTCATAGCGAAGGGTGAGGCAATCGGTCATACACAAGGTCTTGACGGGTACCGGAAGGTTCCTGGCGTAAGGCGCCATGCGCACGAGATGAGCGTAGCAGGCATCAAACGCGTTTTCTCGGGCCAGTTCTGCTGCGCGGCGGGCAAAGCGCGCGGAATGATAGTAATGAACCTGCAGCGGTTCAGCCGACGCTGCAAGCCCCAGAACCGCGTTGCACCGCGACCGGGTACGGGAGAGCCGGATGGTTTCGACGGTGAGATTCGGGAACTCGGACTGGAATGCGCGCGCGGATTCTGTTTCTCGGTCGTCCTCAATCAGGGAAAGAAGATGGATGGACTCGACCAGTGGCGATAACAGCCGGATGTGGCTGTAAACAGTCACCTTGTCGCCGCCAGCCGGAGGATAGGGCAGACGCGGTGTGAGGAAGAGGACCTTCATGGATGGTGATGCCCCGGATCATGGATAGCAGGCCTCATGCCGGTCTCCCCCGCCGTTTCCGCGCGTTCTCGCATGCTATCTGATAATACTGCTCTATCTTCTCTCCAATCGCGCTCCATTCATATGTGGTTTCGACAAGCTTTCTGGCTGCCCGGCCGAGTTTCAACCGCTCCTCAGGATGTTCAAACAGGGCGAGTACCGACGACGCAAACCCCTCCGTGCTGTCGGCGAGGATGATGTCTTCGCCCGCAGTGCACCGGATCCCTTCTGCTCCGACAGTAGTTGATACCACGGCCTTCTCCATCGCCATTGCTTCCAGGATTTTCAGGCGCGTCCCCCCGCCGATACGAATGGGCGCCACATATACCGCGGCTTTTTCTGCATAGGGACGCACGTCATCCACAGTCCCCGTGACTACGATGTTCGCCGAGGCCAGACGCTTTACCTCCGGCGCGGGCTTCTGGCCAACGAGATAGAGCATACTGTCTGAGTAACGCGCCCGGATCAACGGAAGAATGTCTTCTGCCAGGTAAACGGCCGCATCGATATTCTGGGTTGCGTTCATGGACGCGCTGAATACGATAGCATGCTGCTCCGGTTCGGTCTGAAATGGCTGGAAATATGCGCAATCCACGCCGTTAGGCGATACGAAGTACGGGCCGCCTGGCAAGTGTTCGGCGGCATAGTCCCGCTCGTCTTCCGAGCAAAAGGTCACCACGTCGAATTTCTTCCAGATGGCCGGTTCGAAGCGTTCCAGAAGGCGGGCTTGGCGGCGCGCAAAAACACCGCGGAGTGCGCCGGTCGATGGGGACTCGGCGTAACGCGCCCACAGGTGCCGGTTGATATTCTGGCAGTCGAAATAGCGAACCATGTCCCCGAAAGCCTCGTGGTACTGGGCTATGTGAAGATAGTGGGCATGGACAAGGTCGTAACGCTCTTCCGCGAGCATTTCCCGAATCTTTTCCTCGAAAGCGGGAACCCGGAAATTCGCAATGGTATACGGGGTCGCGGTAAACAGCGACGCTGAAGCATTCCAGATTCGCGCCGCCAAGCTTTTCGGCAACGGAACCAGTTCCACACGCCGAGCCAGTTTGAGTACCTCGGCAACGGCATCCCGCGACGGTTCGGTGTCCGGCGGCACCATGGCAAGCAATGTTACCGAATGCCGGTGTGCGACCTGCGCAAGAATGTTCCACACCCGCAGAGCGCCCCCGTGGGTCGGGGGATAGGGAAACGACGTGGACATCATCAGGATTCTCACGGCATGCGCTCCACCCGCCCAACGCCGCCAGCAGCTTGGACGGCAGGTTTTTTGAGCTTCAATAATAAATCAGTGAAAATACCGCGTCACGTGCAGGGTGTAGGTCAAGTCCCGGGGCCGAACGCCGATTTTTCGGGCGGGGTTTCCTGCCACAACGGTATAGGGGTCCACGTCCCGCGTGACCACGGTTCCCGCCGCCACAACAGCACCTTCGCCGATGCGCACGCCGGGGAGTATAGTCGCCCGGGAGAATACGGTGACACGGTCTTCGATTACGACGGGCGCACCCTTCACTTCATAATCAGCAGAACGAATATCGTGCGCGAGGGTAAAAATCGCGACTTGCATGGCAATATCGACATTATTGCCGATGGTCAAGCGGCTTCGTCCGTCCAGGATACAGTTGGGGTTGATAAGGGTGTGCTCTCCAATGGAAATCCAACGGGGCTTCTCGACAAAAAGGCCCATGTGGATGACGGAGCCGCGGCCCATTCTGATGCCGTAAAGGCGGCGGTAGAGGAAGTTCCGCACGCCGTTCAAGGGAATCCTATTCACCAAGTGATTGGCAATCGCCAAATAGAGCATGAGCAACATAGTCTTGCTTTTGCGTTTCAGGCTTGGCATCGTCAACTTCCCACAGGAAATTGGACATCCAGGGAGCAACCACGCCCTGCATCCCGAAATCCCTGATATCTCCCCAAGTATAGACGGTAGACCAACAATCGGCGTCCTCAAAAAGAACGCACGCACCCTGCCATACCCCATCCGAACGGCAAACGGAATCTTAGCAGACCGAATGCATTCGTGTCAGCATTGAAATCCCGGCGTTCATTACCGCATCCTCTCATGAGACTCAATAAGGGGTTTTGCGGTGACGCGACGAATAATTGTATGTGAGCCGCAGTGCACCGGATTTGTGCATGTGCCGTTCAATTCCGCGCTATTGGCCACGGTCTTGCAAGCGTATCCGGGATGGCCGGTTTCGTTCCTGGGCGAGGAGAAGCATCTTCGCCTGGTCCAAGAACATCTCAAGAAGCACAAGGTCGCGTTCGAAGGCGCTGTTTCATGGATACCGATTGAGGTTCCCGTCAGGGGAGCAAACGGCTTCAAGATCCTGAGGAAAGAATGGGCGTGGTGCCGGCAGGTCCTTCGGAAAGCGAAGCACGTAGACGTGGATTCCGTTGTTTTGTGCTCGGTAACAAACACTGGCCTGCTGTTTCTGAAACCGTTGATGTGGCTCTCGCGTTTTCCGAAGCCGGTGGTGGCTTTCCTGCACGGAATACTCGGCTCGCTGGAGCGTCCCGCTCCCTGGAAGCCGTGGCACTGGGCGCTACACCTCAAACGCGTGATGCGTCTTCCGCATCCGCGCAGGCTGGGTTATGTCGCCCTGGGAGAACCTATCATGCGCCACCTCAGACTGGAGCATCCGGGGCTGGCGCGAACTTTCGTGGGACTCGACCATCCCTATCTATGGCCGGCTGCCGCGCCTGTGTCGAATGCAGGCGACGGGGCGGTTCGGTTCGGCTTCCTGGGCACGACCAGCACTATCAAGCGCTTTGACTGGTTTTGCAGGCTCGCGTTCGAGGTTTCGCGGGAAACCTCAAACGCCGAGTTCGTGCTGGCGGGGTTCGCTACGCAGGGAGGCGAAAAGACGGAGCACTGCGGCGCCGTTCAGGGGGTGGGAACGAAGCCCCTGGACGCTGACGAGTTCGCAAACCGGGCATCCGCGCTGACGTATTCGGTGTGGACAGGCGAGCCGGAACACTACCGGCTGGTGGCAAGCGCGTCGTTCCTCGACTCGTTGTATTACGCCAAACCAGGAATCTATGTTCGGAATGCGTATGTGGAACATTATTTCGAGCGGATGGGCGATATCGGCTACATGGTTGATTCGTTTGAAGAAATGCGCGGCCTGCTAATCCGCCTGTGCCGGGGCTTTCCCAAGGAACGCTACCAACAACAGTGCGCGAACATCCTTCGGGTGCGCGAAGAACTGTCGCCGAGTTCGCTCAGCGGGAGCTTCAGGCGCATTATCGACGCGTTGCGAGAATAGGCCTCTGCGCAAACCGGTCATTTGCGAGTGTTCCCTGGAAATCGCTAGTATGGCTTCTCGTCCGTTCTGTGGTGAGAACGAAATTATGCACAGTCAATGGGTCATGTGGAGGCGCTGCTGGGGAATGAGCGTCTCGCCGTGTCCGCGGCCGGCTCTCCCCTGCTGCAGACGAGGCGAGTTCACCTGACGAGAATGGAGTGTTATGAGCGAGTTTTATGTGCATCCCACCTCGATCGTTGATGAGGACTGTAAAATCGGGCCCGGCACCAAGATCTGGCATTTCAGCCACGTGCTCAAGAAGAGCCATATCGGGGAACGGTGCAACATCGGTCAGAACGTGATGATTGGACCCGGCGTGACTATCGGGAACAACTGCAAGATCCAGAATAACGTGAGTGTGTATGAGGGTGTGCGCCTGGAGGATGACGTCTTTTGCGGCCCCTCGATGGTGTTCACGAACGTCGTCAATCCGCGAAGTCATGTGAGCCGTCGCGACGAATTCAAGGAAACGGTGGTCGAGCGCGGAGCGTCAATCGGCGCCAACGCGACCATTGTTTGCGGAGTCCGCATCGGGAGATACGCATTTGTGGGAGCCGGGTCGGTCGTCACGAGAGATGTCCCCCCATTCGCACTGGTATTCGGCAACCCGGCGCGTCTCAAAGGCTGGGTCTGCTGGTGCGGCGAACGATTGAGGTTTGGGGGCGGCAACGAGACGTGTTGCGCCGCCTGCGGCAGGGAGTACAGGAGCGAAGGCGCCGAAGTGGTGGTTATGACTGCTGAACCAGCCTGAGCCGCAGTGGCGTTCGGCGGAGCATAGGAGCATCGATGTACAGGGAAAAGACCGTCGCCGTGGTTGTGCCTGCGTACAATGAAGAAGTCCTGATCAGGAAGGTTATCGAGACGATGCCATCCTTTGTGGACAAGATACTTGTCGTGAATGACAAGAGCACGGACAACACGGCCGTGGTGGTGCAGGAATATGTCCGTCGCGACCCGGACCGCGTCGCGTTGCTCGACCTGAAAGTGAACCAGGGGGTCGGCGGGGCCATCGCGGAAGGGTATAAATGGGCGCGCGACAGCGAGATAGACTGTACGGCCGTGATGGCGGGTGATGCGCAGATGGACCCCGACGACCTGCCCAAACTCCTCGACCCCGTTGTCGAGGGGCGTGCGGACTATACGAAAGGCAACCGGCTCTTCTACGGAGACGCGTGGCACATGATTCCCAGGCTTCGGTATCTGGGCAACTCGGGACTCTCCCTGCTGACCAAGATCGCCTCGGGCTATTGGCATGTGGCCGATTCACAGACGGGCTACACGGTGGCGTCGCTCCAAGTGCTCAAGACCCTTGACCTGGACAGAATATACAAACGCTATGGCATGCCCAACGACATGCTGGTGAAGCTGAACGTCTACGACTTTCGCGTGAAAGACGTTCATGTGAAACCCGTCTACAATATCGGGGAGACATCGGGGATCAAGATCCGCAAGGTCTTCTTCACGATCCCCTTGCTTCTTTTCCGGCTTTTCATGTACCGCATGGTGCAGAAGTACATTATCCGCAATACCCATCCCCTCGTGTTTTTTTACCTTCTGGGAGGGTTCATGCTGCTGTTGGACGTTCCGTTGGCGGTGCGCCTCATCTTCAGATGGACTCAGGGAGCGTCGGTGACCGTTGAGAACGCATTTGCCGTGCTCTTCTGCGCTTTTATGGGATTCCAGTCCATTTTATTCGCGATGCTTTTCGACATGGAGGCCAATAAAGACCTCCAGGGGAAGTGAGCGGTGGCGTTTCCTCTGTCGGATTATATGGACATGCTCGGCGCCCTCCGTGGACGGGGTTATGATGCGGGGCCCGTAAAGCAGTACTGGGGAGAGTATCCTGAGCCGTTCATTTTCTTGCGGCATGATGTGGACAGACTTTCCGGGCGGGCCGTCAGAATGGCACAGGCTGAGTCCGAGGCCGGGTTCCTGTCGACATACTATTTCAGGTGCCGTCCCAGGGGTGTTTTCCCGGAAAAGGCCGTATGCGAAATTGCCGTGATGGGGCATGAAATCGGATATCATTACGATGTCATGACGCAGGCAAAAGGCAACACCGAACATGCCCGGATACTCTTCAGAGAGGAGCTTGCACGGTTGCGGGAACTCGCCGAGGTAGCAACCGTGGCCGCGCACGGCAGCCCGCTCTCGCGATTCTCAAACATGCGGTTTTCAGAGGGGCTGGATCTTGAGTCTCTCGGTTTGCTTGGGGAACCGCAGGTACACATGGATTTCTCCAGAGTCTTCTACGTGACTGACACAGGCGGGATATTTGGCAGTCCCCATAACCGCAGGGATTGGTCGAATGGCAAGAATCTGCGTAATCCCACCTCTCCCAATGACTTGCCGGGTGTGCTCCAGCCGCGGACGGAGCCCTTGGTGCTGATAACCACGCACCCTGAACGCTGGCCTGAAGGAAACGCGGCGGTGGCGCTTCATTCCATATTCGACTGGCTTGTCAACGGCCTGAAGACATGGCTGGGAGCCGGGGCCACGTGAAAGAAGCGATACTCAGACGCCTCTGCAAGCTGGAACGCTCGCAAACTCCACTGGACGAGTGCAACGCTGACCTTCCTGAGCGTGTCGTATTCATACTCTCGACCGCGCGCACGGGAACGAAGGCTTTTGCGGAAGGCCTGGCCGGAGAAGTTCTGGAATGCCATCACCAGCCTCCAGGCTCGAGGCTGTTGACGTGCGCGTCAAATCTCTGGCTTGACGGGCTCCTGCCCACCCGAGCCCTGCAGGCGCTTGTTCGGCGTATCCGAATCCCCCAGATCAGAAAGGCCAAGTGCAGGCACTATGTGCAAAGTTTCGCCTTTGACCATCTGGCGGCAAAGATCTTACATGATGCCTTTGATAATGTCCGGATTGTGCATGTCGTTCGCGATCCTCGCACCTTTGTTCCCTCGTATCTCAATTGGACGCATACGCGTCTCAAGAGCTATATCGCCAACAAGGGGGCGCCAGGCTGGCACCCCAACGGATGGCTGGCAGGAGAGTTCTCGTTTCGTGAGTGGCGGGCGCTGGACGAATTTCAGCGTGTGTGCTGGCATTGGCGGTTCAAAAACGAGCTGCTGGAGATACTGTTTTCGGACAGCCCGCGCTACATGCGACTGCGTTTCGAGGACGTTATGTTCGGAGAGCGGCGTGAAGAGGTGCTCGCCTCTTTCCTTTCTTTTTTAGACATCCCGCACGAATCCAGGTTTGAATCCGTCTTCAGAAAGCAAACGAATGTAAGCAAGAAGACGTATTTTCCGAGTTACAGTGACTGGACATCTGAAAGGAAGAAGCAACTCGCCGAACTATGCGGCTTTCTGATGGCACGATACGGTTACGCGGCCGAAGAGCAAGACAGGAGGTTTTGAGTACTCGTGGAGGCCTATGACCGAGAAGAAGCCAAAGACCTCTACGAAAACTTCTATGCCCGGAAGGACTTCAAGCATTTTTCCTGGGCGGACCCCATCGAGATTCGTACGCTTGTGAACGCCCTGGGGCTGCGAGGGAAGCTGTTGGCGGATATCGGCTGCGGTACCGGCTGGTATACAGAATTGTTCCGGCGCAATGGGGTACATGCGTATGGAATGGACCTTGCAGAGGCGGGGATCTGTAAGGCGGCAAGGGGGTTCGGCGGGGGCATGTATCTCACAGGGGATGCTTTGGCGTTGCCCGTCCGAAAAGGCAGCCTGGACGCCGTCTTCCTGAGCGGATTTCCCACCTATAATACGCAAGAGCTGCGGACTCAGGAGGGGTTCATGAGGACCTTGCTGGGATTGCTCAAGACCGGCGGCGTTCTGATTTTCCGCAAGACGACGGATCTCAGCGGGCGCAAGACTACCCGCATGAATCATACGCTTTCGCAATACGTGGAGCACTTCGCGGTTTTCGAAGGGTTTCGAATCGAGAGGCGCTTCGCCGCAAATCCATTGACTTGGTTGATTTTCCGGCGGCACGCCATGGACCCGCCCGGCAGCGCCGCAGCCACCGCGTTTACGAAACTCAGCGGCCTGCCTCTCCGGGCCACAGTTGTGGTTCGCAAGCTGGAGGGGGCGTAGGACACACCTGATGCGAATCCTCATAGATGTGAATCATCCAGCTCACGTTCATCTGTTCCGGTGTGCGGCGAGGGAATGGGAGAAGCGCGGGCATGCGGTGTTCTGGACGGCGCGGGACAAAGACATCGTGATCCGGCTTCTGGACCAGTACGGTTTCGAGTACACGGTGTTGTCATCCCACCGCAAGGGGCTTCTCGGGATGGCCTGTGAGATGGTTCAGCGGGACTGGAAAATGCTTCGGTACGCCATGAAGGTGAAGCCCGATGTCATGCTGGGCACTTCCGTCACAATCACGCATATCTCGCGGCTGTACCCGGCCAAGTCCATCCTGTTTATGGAGAGCGACCCGAGCCTGGTGAGGTTCATTGTCTGGCTGTCCTTTCCATTTGCGCATGCCATTGTGTTGCCCAATTGTCTGTCATATACGTGGGGGAAGAAGGTCTACACGCACAACAGTTCCCATAAACTCGCGGATACGCATCCCAAATGGTTCACGCCAGACCCGTCCGTGCTGGATGAACTTGGCGTGAAACCCGGCGAGACGTATTTTGTAGTGCGTTTCATCGCTTGGGGTGCGAGCCATGATATTGGAGAAGGCGGGCTCAGCATCGATGCCAAGAAACGGCTGGTCGCGTTTCTTGCCGCTCGTGGCCGGGTATTCATCACGTCCGAGACGGAGTTGGACCCCGATTTTGAACCGTACCGGCTTCGCATCGAACCGAACCGCATCCATGACGCGCTCCATTATGCCACGCTCTTTGTGGGCGACAGCCAGAGTATGAGCGTCGAGGCGCCGATACTTGGGACGCCCGCGCTCCGCTGCAACTCGTTTGTAGGGAGAACCACGGTAATTGACGAACTTGAGTCAAAGTACGATTTGGCCTATGGCTTTAGGCCGAGCGAATTTGAGAAAATGCTATCGAAGATCGAAGAACTCCTTGCACGGAGAAACCTCAAGGAAGAGTGGATGAAGAAGCGCGAACGCTACCTCGCGGAACATGGCGACATGACCTCCTGGATGGTCCAATTCGTCGAGGAGTACATGACCGGGAAGCGGGGGCCCTGTACATGAAGATTCTTGCCGTGGTGGGGACCCGCCCCAATTTTGTAAAGATGGCTCCGCTCATGCGGGAGTTCTCAAGAAGCACAAGAATCAGCGCGAAACTGGTACATACGGGACAGCACTATGACCGCGCCATGTCGGAGTTGTTCTTCGAACAGTTGAACCTCCCTGAACCGGACTGCTACCTGGGCGTGCAGCCGGGAAGTCACGCCAGGCAAACGGCTGACATAATGACGCAATTTGAAGAACTGTGTGTCTGTGATTCTCCTGATCTCGTTCTGGTGGTGGGCGACGTCAATTCTACTCTGGCCACGGCGCTGACTGCCGGGAAACTCTGCATCCCGATTGCGCATGTCGAGGCAGGATTACGAAGCTTCGATATGTCGATGCCCGAAGAGATAAACCGTTTGCTGGTTGATCGCCTCGCGCGGTTTCTATTTGTCAGTGAACCGGCGGGGATGGCGAACTTGGAGCGCGAGGGACTCCGAAGGGAACAAAAGGCGTTTCTGGTCGGCAACGTAATGATTGATTCGCTGGTGGCATGTTTGCCTGCTATCAAGGCAGCTGAGGCTTCCCGGAAGCTCGGGCTCCAAGACAAGCGATACGCGGTAATGACGGTTCATCGGCCCTCGAACGTGGATTCGGAAGAGGGCCTGCTGCGTATCCTGGAAATTCTGGAGGAAGTTTGCAAGACCTTTCCTGTCGTGTTTCCCGTTCATCCGCGAACTGGCGCCAATCTCCGGCGATTGGGC
>DAOLNV010000006.1:0-5239 GCA_035416745.1 Candidatus Hydrogenedentota bacterium
CCGGTTTCCTTGGCCTTCAGCCAAGGCTGGTATGTTACGCGCCGTTGGCGCTGTAACGGCTGGTATGTTGCACGCCGTTGGCGCTTTAACGGCCTGTTGTGTCCCAGGCGGGGATGTCTGCCGCGTCCGCATCGCCCTCGTTTCCCAAAGTCTGTCCTCCCGAGGGTCGATTCCACGTTCCCAGCGCGACATTCACAGCCGCCCCGAACCATCCGGCCTCGACGGGGGCAACAAGCGCTGCCCCAAAGGGTAGAGGCACCCGTGCCGTCGAGGAGAACAGGGGGAGATGGATACTGAAAAGGCTATGTCGTGTGCACGCGGTTGCTGCCGGTTTTCATGTCCTGCCGCCACGGCAATACGCGGGCCTTTCCGTTCCGTTTTGCTGCGAACATGGCCTGGTCGGCCCGTCGGCACAGCACGTCGAACTGGTCGCCGTCGCGCGGGGCTTCCACGACGCCCGCGCTGAACGAAATCCGCAGGTGGTTGCTCTTCTCCGACACGCTCTGAAAACTGCGTTGCATGCGGTCGATGATGTTGACGGCTGCCTTCTCGCCGGTTTGCGCGAAAAACAATACAAACTCTTCTCCGCCGTACCGCATTACAATGTCCACGCTGCGGCTGTTCTGTCTGAAAACCTTCGCCAGCGACACCAGCACCCGGTCGCCCGCCGCATGCCCGTGCAGATCGTTCACCGCCTTGAACTCGTCGATGTCCACGAACGCCAACGCCCCAATCGACGGATACCGCTGGATGCGTTCCAGTTCGCGGCGCACCTCGCGCTCGCCCGTCTGCCGGTTAAGCAACTGCGTCAAGGGATCCAGCTGCGCCGCCTTGGCCAGGGTCTCCCGGCGGGTCAGCACGGCTTCTACGCGCGCCACCAGCACCTCCGGGTTGAATGGCTTGGTGATGTACTCGTCCACGCCGTACCGCAACCCCCTGATCTCGTCCTCGGGCAAGGATTTCGCCGACAGAAAAATGAATCCGGTGTCCCGCAGTTCCGGCCGCGGCTGAATG
Organism: Candidatus Hydrogenedentota bacterium; assembly: GCA_035416745.1. Taxonomy (NCBI): domain Bacteria; kingdom Pseudomonadati; phylum Candidatus Hydrogenedentota; species Candidatus Hydrogenedentota bacterium. The sequence goes on from DAOLNV010000006.1 coordinate 1,015, forward strand.
GCCTCGCGCAGCCCGAATCCGTCCATCTTGGGCATCATGATGTCGCAAATGATGATGTCGACCACGCGATCCTCGAGCAGCTTCAGAGCCTCGATGCCATTGCCTGCCGCAAGCGCGAGGTATCCCGCGTCTTCCATGGTGAAGATGACCAGCTCGCGCGTATGCGGGTCGTCTTCAACGACAAGCACGGTATACTGATATTCGTTTTCGCCCATCGCTGTCTTTCACCCCTGTTACGGGCTATTAGCCGGGTCTCCGGCTGGCAGAAACACCCGGAATACCGAACCCTTGCCGGGCTCGCTCTCCACGGCCAGCCGGCCCCTGTGAAGCCCTACCATTTCGCGCACAATGAACAACCCCAGGCCCGTGCCCGGGACCACTTCCCCCTCGCGGTGCACCCGGTAGAACCGGTCAAAAATCTTGTCCCTGGATTCCTCCGGAATCCCCACGCCGTTATCCGCCACTTCGAGGACAACCTGGTCCCCTTCTCGACAGATGCGGCCCCGCACCCAGCCTCCGTTCGGCGTGAATTTGATGGCGTTGTCAACCAGGTTGTGCAACACCGTATGCAGTTTCTTGGCGTCGCCCCAAACCACGGGCCGCGGCGTGTCGATGTCGAACGCCAGACGGATGTCCTTCGCCTGCGCGAGCTGCTCGAGCGCCGCCGTCACGTGCCGGGCCGTCTCTTCGAGCGCCACCGGTTCGCATTCCAGCAGAACCTGGCCCGACTCTATCCGCGCGATCAGCAGCAGTTCCTCGATCAGCATGATCAGCCGGTCCGCTTCTTCATCCATAATCGTTAGGAAATGCGTGCGCAACTGGGGGTTCACGTGCGGCTTGCCCAACAACGTCCTCACGAAACCTTTGATCGACGTCATGGGCGTGCGAAGCTCGTGCGACACCGCCGCCACGAAGTCCGACTTCATCTGGTCGATTTCGTGCTCCCGGGTCACGTCTTGAAAGATCGTCACGTGCCAGGTATCAGCCTGTCCCATATTGCGAATGCTCGAGCGCGTCGCCCAGCACATGCGCGGTTCCGGATGGCCAAGGTTTACATGCTTCTTGGCGAAATTCCGGTTCTGCTCCGCCGTCTCGCACCACATCTCGCGAAACGCCTCGTCCGGCACAAACGACAAGAAGTCCATTCCCGCGCACGCCGCCGCGGCGGCTCCCAGTAGCTCTTCCATTGCCGGATTCATCATGACCACCCGGGTGTGGCTGTCCGTCACGACCACCCCTTCTCCCATGCTGTTCAGGATCGTCTCGAGCCGGTTGCGTTCCTGGGCCAATATCAACGCCTTCGCCCGGTTGCCGGCCTCCGCTCCGCGGCGCGCGATGGCCTCTCCAATCATGCGCGCGATGGCGTCCAGGAGCTGCCGTTCCGCGGGCAGAAACGGCCCATCCTCGCCGGGACGCCGGCAGTCTTTCGTGTAAAACACCTGGACCATCCCGCGCGCCGCGCCTTCCGCCATGATCACCGCCGAATGCCCCCACGTCGTCATCTCGAAAGGCTGGCTGAGGTATTCCTGGCCGTCCAGAACGATCCGCGCCCGCGCATGCTCGGGATAGCGCCAGGCTTCAGGAATGAGGGACACTGCGTCGCGGCATATTTCCTGCGCTGTCTCGCGCGTGCAGGTCGCCTCGGCAAGACCGTAGATGCACATCAGCTCCTTCTGCTGGCGCTGGTGTTCCGCGCGTATCCGCCCCACTTCCCGCGTAATGTCTTCGTAGTCCGACACGTTGAAGGCGTACAATTGCCCAATGCCCCGCCTGGGCTCGCCCACAAGGGTGAGTTGCCACCGCCGGTCCCCAACCTTGGCGCAAAACATCCGGCGCCCGCCCACCGCGATCAATTCCGGCAAACCGAGCCGCTCTACATCGGGCAGGATGGCGCCGAGACGCCCGGCGCCGCCCGACACAAATCCAAAAGCGCCGGCTGCCGCGGCGTTGGCCTCGAGAACCTCCCCCGCGCCATTGAATCGCGCGACAGGGAACGGATTCAGCTCGTCGAGAGGCGTCATGTCGCCGGACACCGGTTCCAGCCTCTTTTGAAGAACGTCTATTCCCTCGCGGTGCATTGTGTCTCGCCAATCTCCTTTGACATCACGGCTTAATAGGCCTCGCCCCGGCGTCTACCAATGCTCACATTCAGGATTTTACCAGCAGCGCAGGAATGTTGCAGAACCCCCCCTCGTCATCCCAGGATCGCTGCGTTGTAAGCTATTGGCCCAAAATAAGTTACCCGGTCCGCCGCAGTTGTTGTCGATTACCGCAGTTTTTTCAGGACCGCCTCAGGCGTCATACCGGGCACGACTTCCTTCACCCCGCAAGTCTTTTCGGGCGAAACACTTCTTCCGAGTTCTGCAAAGAACCTGTTTTTGTCGTGGGGGGACGCAAAATGGCGGTTTGCCCACGCGCTCAGGTAACCCATTTCGCCGGCGCTTTGCAGCACCGTGTGGGCATAGAGGATGAGGGCCCCCTCGACGAAGGCCTCGCGCAGCGGGGCCATCTCCGGCGCGCTGAAATCATCCACAAACCGCTGCCCGTGTGCGTTCATCTCCGTACCAGCCAGAAGGGGAAGGCCGCGCGAGCTTGCCAGCGCCGCGATCTCGTGGAGCTTGGCAACCTTGGCCTGCTTCTCGGCCGGATTCTTCACGTTCCAATTGCGGTCGGGAATGATGTTGAGGGCCGCCGCCCCCGAGCCCAGAAGCAGCTCGAGCAGCTCTTCAATGGCCTGTTCCCCCGCCGTGAGACCGTTCAGCCACGCGACCGTAGGAATGGCCCCAGCGCCCAGGATCAGCCGGTTCACCTCTTCCATGCGCGGGAAATCCGGTCCCCTGGGCTGCACATAGCCGACCCCGCCCTGCTTCATCAGCTTGGACCGAATCAGCCCTTGGAACGCGGGCGGGTCCGGAAACAGCTTCTCGACGGCCTCAGGCGTCTGGCCCAGCTTTGCCGCCCAGAAGGCCGCCCGCGGCCCCGTCTCCGGAAACACCTCGATGCCCCTCTTCTCGTACGCCATACACACGTGCCGCTCCGTAGCGTTGCCGTGCGGCGTCAGAGGCAGCACATCCCGCTCGTAGTCCAGGGTCACGGGGTCAAGGCACGGGTTCACCCGCTCGACGATGGCCCGGGTGCGCTGGCCGGCCGTTTCGCGCAATCGCCCGAGCACCTCGCTATGCGGCACGGCGCTCGACGTGAACCCTGCTCCCATGTGGTACATAATGCCCGGCTCGCCCGGAGAATTGATCTCGCGTGTCTCAAACTCGGGCAAAAAGACCCGCGTCTCGAGACCCGCGCACCCGCGAATCCCTACGGCCCGGCAAGCATCGAGAAACTCGTCCACGGCGTCCAACACGTCAAAATCCACCACCCCGGCGGCCAGCAGCCCTTCACACCGGGCCTTCCATGCAAAGCAGGACGGCGAATACCCGTAGCCGTTGAACGAGAAGAACGTGTGCGCGTGCAGGTTCACGGCGGGCTGCGGCGCAGGCAGGTCAATCTGCCCCGCTTGCACCAAGTCCATCAGGCCATGAAGCGCATCCCTCCGCACGCCTTCATCAAAATCGTTCAGTCGAGCTTCAAACAGTTCACGCGAATCGGACATGGCCACTCCCCAGTTTCTTTCAGGCAATAGACACGGGCGTGATGGTACTCAATTTGGGGAACGCAGGGAAAGCTCAGCCCCGAGGGTGTATCACCTGACCACCTCGTAGCCCAAGTCTTGCACTACCTGACGGAGTCCGGCCAGGTCCAGGTTTTCGCCCCGTACCGTCGCCTGGCCCGCCGCGAGATCCACCTCGGCGCTCGTCACCCCGGGCGCATTACGCAACCCGCGCGCCACCGAACTCGAACAATGCTCACAGGTCATCCCATCGATCTTCAGGACCACGGCGCCCTCGCCCGCACGGTCCCCCCCGGAAGGCGCCGGCGCTTCTGACGCAGCCGGGGCCGCTTTCCGGACCCGGCCGCCCCACAGGCTCAGCGCGATCATGGCTACAAGCGCTACCGCGGAGATGTGCTGCCACCAGGCGACCGTCATCTCGTGCGTCATGTGGTGTTCGGGAAGGCCCAACCCGCCCAGTACGCGGATGGTTGTGTCAAGCGCGAGACCGGCAGCAAGGGAGCCCAGCGCGACCGTGGCCAGATAGACGAGCGCGGTCTTTTTGCCCAGCACTTTGAAGACCGTTGCAAGGGTGGCCGCGTTTGTCGCGGGACCCGCCAC
>DAOLNV010000006.1:5339-45017 GCA_035416745.1 Candidatus Hydrogenedentota bacterium
AACACGGGGCCGAGCATCCCCCATGTCGCCACAATCGAGTCGACACCGGTCTGCGGCGTCGCCAACAAGAAACCCGTTGTGGCGCCCCGCGACGCCCCGTGGTTGCGAATCGAAGCCGCAACCGGAATAACGCTGCACGAACACAACGGCAACGGGATGCCGAGCACCACCGCTTTCAGCACAGGCGCCAGGCCGCGTCCGCCCAAATGGCGTTCCACCCACTCCGGCGACAGGAAGACCGATACAAATCCGGCGATAACAAAGCCGAACAACAGGTACGGCGCCATCTCGGCCGTGACATTCCACGTTTGCGCCAGGACCTGCTCGATGTAATTCAGAACGCTCATGCGTTTGCCTCAGACTGTTTTGCTTGTTCTTGCTGTTCTCCACGCGTGCGTGATTGCCAAAACATCGCACTCCTGTTTTCAGGGTCTTAATAAATGAACAGCACTGACCGGCCCATGTATTCGCAGGAGAGAGGAATCGCCGTTGAAGTCAACAAAAAGCCGCAAGCGGCTATAAATGAGTTTTCCCATCAAACATCCGGGCAAAGGCATCTTGAAATGGAGGGAGCGGCGGGCTCGCGCCCGCCGCTCAGTGCGGGGAGTGTCTGGAAACTCTGTTCCGTGTTTCTTGGCGCAAGAGGGTCACGGCAATGAGCGTACCACGCTGAAACCATTGGGCTGCGGTCTGTTGGCTTCAAGCTGCTCAACTGGTGCGAACCGTAACGGCCGGGGCTGCGGAACTGACTTCACGGTGCGATGAAGTCGGTGGCCTGATTCGCAGGTTCAAGTCCCAGACACCGGGGCCAATTTACCACAACATATAGTGGCTGTCAACCCCCTTTATGAAAAAAATATGGCCCATAAGCGTTTCTTATGATGCCCATAAAATGCGGTAAACTACGTCAATCTACACCATGGATGGGGCCAATCGGGTATTTGGTTGACAAAGCTGCTGCGCGATTCCACATGTGACCGCACCCACATCTGGTGGTTGCCTTGTGGTATTTGGGGCTGGGAAGGGCCCGTGGAAGCGCGCACCGGGCAGTATTTGCAGGGCTCTGAGGGCGTTGGAGCTTCTTCGTGGCCGTCTAGTGGTTCCCCATTGCGTTGCGCCAAACCCACGAACACTGGTAAGATCGAGACAGGCAACATGGAAAGACGGAGTTTTGTGGCATGCCATTGTTTACGTACCAGTGTCCGGATTGCGGGTCTGAGAGCGAGATTTTAGTGAAAACCGCCTCCGCGCGACCAGTCTGCCCCTCGTGCGGAAGCAAGAAGATGGCAAAACTGGCTGGCGCCTTCGCGCCCCTGGGCGGAGAAGCGGCTTCAAGCGCAGGGCCCCGGTGTGAATCGTGCCCGTCGGCCGGGGGGGCGTGTCCGTATCAAAGCTGAACGCGCGCGCGGCGCGGAGTGTCCAATGAAAAAGCCTGACCCGGTAAATGATCCGCCCACCACGTTATGGGGCTTCTTCAAGGAAGCTTTCCGCCGCCAGAATGCCCGCAGGCCTGTCAGTTTCTATTTGCTGCTGGCGATCATCGCCGTGATGCTTCTGGGACTCCAAATGGCGCGTTACCGCGACGACCCGCTGCGATTCGCGCTGGTTCTGTCGGCGATGTTCGTATTCTTTATCATCGTGGTGTGGCGCGCTTCGGTTGAAGCGATGGAAATCATTCGGGAAAGCTATCGCGAGGAGCGCGAAGTTTACCGCAGCACGCTGGGGAAACGCGAGTTCGCCGAAGAACTTGGAAAACGCGTGGCGCAACACACCATAGCTGGCGATGACCCCGGCAGTACGGCTTTGCCCGATGCCGATGACTGAATCCCCGGGCCGTGTTCTGGCGTTCATACCCAACTGGCTTGGCGACGTGGCGATGTGCACGCCCGCGCTCCGCGCCTTGGCGCGCCGATTTCCCGACCGCGCCCTTATTGCCGCGGGGAGGCGCAGCGCATGCGAGCTTGTGAAGGGACTCCCGTGGCTCCGGAGCGCGGTTCCAATTCCGGCACAACCGGGAATAGCCGCGATGCTGGCCTTGCGGAAGGCCCTGCGCGGCCCGGGCGCCATGCTGGCCGTTGTGTTTCCTCACTCGTTTCGCGCGGCTCTCGCGGCGTGGGTCAGCGGCGCCGAAGTCCGGCTGGGATATGTTCGGGATGGGCGGTCCTGGCTGCTCACCCACAACGTGCTGCCGTATCGCGAGGACGGCGCCATCGTGCCCGTTTACATGGGACGGGAATACCTTGACCTGGTCAAAACCATCGGGTGTGAGGACGACGGCGAAGGGCTAGAATTGGCTGCCGAGCCCGAGGCCGTTGAACAGATTCGTGCGCGGCTCGAGGGCGAGGGCCCTCTTGTGGCCGTGGCGCCCGGCGCGGCGTTCGGCCCGAGCAAACGCTGGCCGCCGGAACGGTATGCTGCCGTTATCGATCAATTGCACGATGAAGCGGGGGCCCGGCTCGTGCTGGTGACCGGCCCCGGGGAAGAGGACACGCGCGACGCGGTGCTTTCGGCCGCACGATATCCCGTGATTGTTGCCGACGGCGGCCATCCTACCATCGACACATTGAAGGCTACGCTCGCCCTGGCCGACCTGCTCATCGGGAACGACAGCGGACCACGCCACGTGGCCATCGCCTTCAAGAAACCGGTGATCTGCATTATGGGCCCGACGTCGCCGCGGTATTCCGCGGGCCCGTACGAGACCGGGGAGGTGCTGCGGGTGGAGGTCGATTGCGGTCCTTGCCAGAAGCCCGAGTGCGCGACCGATTTCCGGTGCATGACGCGCATCGCGCCCGAGACCGTTGTGGCGGCGGCGCTGCGCCACTTGCCGGCAAAGCGTTAGAGGGCGTCTTCGAGCAGGCCCAGAAGGTAAGCCCCGTAATCGTTCTTGTGCATGGGTTCAGCCAGGGCGCGCAGCTGGTCGCGGCCGATCAACCCTGCCCGGTAGGCGATTTCCTCGATGCAGGCGATCTGCAGACCCTGGCGTTCCTGCACGGTTTGTACAAAGTTGGCGGCCTGCACGAGGGACTCGTGCGTTCCCGTGTCGAGCCAGGCAAACCCGCGGCCCAACAACTCCACGCGCAGCCGTCCCCGCCTGAGATACTCGAGGTTGATGTCCGTGATTTCCAGTTCGCCCCGCGCCGAGGGTTTCAGTCTCTTGGCGATGGCAACGACGTCGTTGTCGTAGAAGTAGAGGCCCGGGACCGCGTAGTGCGACCTGGGATGAGCGGGTTTCTCCTCGATACTGAGCACCGTTCCCGTCTGGTCGAATTCCACGACGCCGTAGCGCGCGGGCTCGCGCACCGGATACCCGAAGATGAGGGCGCCTTCCTGCAACTGGCTGCCGCGGCGGACCACCTCGACCAGATTATGGCCGTAGAAGATGTTGTCGCCGAGAATCATGGCTACGGGTTCTCTTCCGATGAAGTGTTCGCCCAGGATGAACGCCTGCGCCAGCCCCTCGGGCCTCGGCTGCACCGCGTAGGAGAACGTCAGGCCCAATTGCGAGCCGTCCCCCAGCAGGCGCCTGAACACAGGCATATCTTCGGGCGTCGAGATGATCAGAATATCGCGGATGCCCGCCAGCATCAGCACGGACAGGGGATAGTAGATCATCGGCTTGTCATAGACTGGCAGCAGCTGTTTGCTGACCGCCAGGGTGATGGGATACAGGCGCGTGCCCGCTCCTCCGGCAAGGATGATTCCCTTCATGGCCCCGTCCGCTCCTTCCTCGGCATCGCGTTTTTAGAGATGATGTTTAGTGAGATGCGCCTGCAGATGCGCGAATGCCGTGTCCACATCGTCAAACATGTAAAACAGCTTGAGGTCCTCGGGGCTGATTACGCCCCAGCGCACCATCGCGTCGAAATTGACGATCTCTTTCCAGAAATCCGAGCCGTAGAGAATGACGCAGCGGTTATTGGCGGCCTTGCCGGTCTGAAGGAGGGTAATGAGCTCGAAAAGCTCGTCGAGCGTGCCGAAGCCTCCCGGAAATGCGATGATTGCGCGCGCCAGATGCACGAACCAGAACTTCCGGATGAAGAAATAGTGAAACTCGAAGGCCAGTTCCGGAGTCTGGTACGGGTTAGGGAACTGTTCGTGCGGCAGGCTGATATTCAGCCCGATCGAATCTCCGCCGGCACGCTGCGCGCCGCGATTGGCCGCCTCCATGATCCCCGGGCCGCCCCCGGAGCACACCACGAACCGGTCGCGCGGGTTCGCCAGCGAGAGCGACCATGTGGTGAGCCGTTCCGACAGCGCCGCCGCGTCTTCGTAGTATCGTGACATGGCGTGGGCGCTTTGGGCCATAAGGAACTCCCGCTGGAGCGTGTCCACGTCGCCGTTGGCCTGTTCGAGCGCCTGCTTGGCGTTCGCAAACCTGTCTGATGCCTCACGCGCCGCCATGGTCCGCGCTGATCCAAAAAAGACCACGGTGTGCTGGATATTCAACCGCTCGAAACGCATTTCGGGTTCGATGAATTCGCACAGCACCCGAATCGTACGCGCGTCCGGACTGTTCAGGAACGCGAGATTTTTGTAGGCTTTCTGGGGACGCACGGGGCCTTTCGGCGGAAGATCGTCTTGTGTCATAGCCGGCTTCCTGTTGGTCATGCAAAGCACTCTTGTACACGTTTTGGCGCCGTGCCGCAAGTTGGGAGTGTAAACCCCAAGCGTTGGATAAGAAAGCCCTCGCTGGAGGGATCTTATTTTCTCCATAACGACAAGAACGAACTCACACGGAGACACAGGGAACACGAAGATCGAATCCTTCGAAACAGAATGAGATAGGAAGCATCATTGTGGCTTGCGCGGTAGCGCTTCATCGAGAGACAGGTCCCGGGCCGTTGGAAACAGTGTACGAAGCGGTTCTTGCACGCGACTTGGAGGGCCGGGGTCTGCGCGTGGCACGGCAAATTCCCATCCCCATCGAGCTTCGCGGGCTCCGGTTCGACGAAGGGTTGCGTGCAGACGTCATCGCGGAGGATACCGTTCTTGTGGAACTCAAATTCGTGGAGAAGGTCACAAAGGCGCACCGTAAGCAGGTGTTGACCTATCTGCGGTTGACGGGCATCCGACTCGGCTGTTTACTCAACTTCGGCGAGGCTTTGATGCGGGACGGCATTTCCCGCATCATAGACGGAGACATTGAGCAGATTTCGCTTCGGCGGGCGCTCCATTTCCTCCGCGTCCTTTGTGCCTCTGTGTGAGTTTCCCCAATCGTCGTGTTATCCAGCGATTTGGGTGTAAAGCGAGGAAGCGGTGGGGAAACGGTCGGCCGCTCCTGCCCGAAAAGGCGCGCCTACCCCTCTGCCTCATCCTAGAGGCATAGGCGTCGCGCGTCAAGCACACGGTGCAGTCGTGAGGCGCTTTGCGAAGGCGCCGAGAGCCGGTCTTGTCCGTGCGGCGTTTCGCGCGTATAGTGCGGGAAAGAGGAGAAGAGCCGGCATGAAAACGTCGCGGCGGAACTTCATGAAGACCGGTATCGCGCTAACGGCCGGTGCGCTCGCCGGACCGTTGGCAGGCGGCGGCGAAGCTCCGGTTGCCTGGCCCAATATCCTGGTGATCATGTCCGATCAACACAGCAAGCATTTGCTGGGCTGTTACGGCAACGATTTGGTACGGACACCGCACCTGGACCGCCTTGCGGCGGAAGGAATGCGCTTCAGCAACGCCTATTGCCCGGCGCCCCTGTGCGTGCCGAGCCGCATGAGTTTCCTGACCGGCCGTTTCCCGTCGGGCAACCGGGTGTGGAGCAATCTGGGCATTCTCAACTCGGGCATCCCCACGTGGGCGCACGCATTGACCGCCGCGGGCTACGAGACCAGCCTTATCGGCCGGATGCATTTTTGCGGGGGAGACCAGCGGCACGGGTTCTTGAGCCGTCCAATCGCGGAGTACAGCGCTACGTATCCCGGCGTGGGCTGCCTGTGCGACGAGCCCATTGGCGCGCCTTTTTACCATGGCGGCGCTGGCCAGACCCGCTCCGCTGCCGCGGAGGCAGGCCGGGGAAAGACCACGTACCAATACATGGACGAGCGAATTGTTGACGCTGCCTGCGCCTACCTGGGAGGCCACGCCGGCACGCTCGAACGTCCATTCGCGGCGGTAGTCGGCCTTGTGCTGCCTCATTGCCCGTACATTGCGCCCAAGGAGCTCTTCGACTATTACTATGAGCGTATCGACCTGCCCGCGGTGGAGGAGGAGGCCCCCGCGACCATCCGGAGATTTCGCGAATTGCGCGACATCGAGCGTCCCCTCAGCGAGCACCAGACCCGGGTCGCGCGTGCGGCCTACTACGGTCTCTGCGAGTACACGGACCTTCTTGTGGGCAAGGTGCTGGCGGCGCTGGAAGGAGCGGGGCGCTCGCGCGATACGCTGGTCGTATACTGCAGCGACCACGGGGACGCGGCTGGCGAGCATGGGTGCTGGTGGAAGAGCACGTACTATGAAGGCAGCGCGGGCGTGCCGTTGATTGCGCGTATGCCCGGCGTGGCGCCGGCTGCAACGGAATGCAAGGCCGTCTGTAACCTGGCCGGCCTGGGGCCAACATTCATGGACGCGGCCGGCGCGCAGACGCTCACGGGGATGGATGGCCGTTCGCTGTGGCCCTGGCTGCGGGGACAGCGCCCGGACGGTTGGACTGACGAGACGTTCAGCGAGTTGTGCCAGGAGGAGAAAGGCGAATACCGGCCGTCGCGCATGGTCCGGTCTGGCAAATGGAAACTGTGGCATTATGCCGGCAAGGACGACCTTCCCCCGGCGCTATTTGATCTTGATGAGGACCCTGGCGAAATCCACGACCTCGGCGGCGACCCGGCCCACGCCGATATCCGCGACCGTCTCATGGCGCGACTGCTCGAGGGGTGGGATCCTGCTGAGGTTCGCGAGGGAACCAGGCAAACCGAGGCCGATTTTCAAGCCCTCGCACGATGGGGACAAGTACATGGCCCCGCCTGCCCGGACGAGCGCATGAAGGTTCCTCCTCCAGCCTACGAGGCTCAGGTTGAGATGCTTTCCACAATGGACTGACCGGGACTGGGACGGGCGATTTGTACGGTCGGCATACGTTCCGCGGCAGCCGTGAACAGCCAGCGGCCGGAAGGATGCGGCCTCGGTCTGCTTGGTCTGGCAGGAGATTCCTGGCGCTGGCGCTTACTCCGCGGCCTGCAGATCCGCATTGTACTGCTTGGCGGCCTCGGTCACGTCTTCCAGGGTATGAAAGATCGTGTCGAGGTTGGTGACGTGAAACAGGTCGGCCACGTAAGGGTTGACGCCGCACACGCGCAATCCTCCGCCGGTCTTCTCCAATTCCCGGTAGGTCTGGATGACCTGAGAGATAGCGGCGCTGGAGAGGTACTCGACGTAATGCAGGTCCAGAAGCACATGCGAGCCGGGACATTTCGCGCAATATTCCAACAACTGGCGTCCCAGAGGCTCCGCATTGGTCGCATCGAGGCGCGGCGCTCCTGTAATGGTCACAATGACGACCCTTCCGCACTTGGCGATTTCAAGCATTTCCCTCGCTCCTCCCGGCCCCTCTGCCGAAAAGTCTGTGGGCTGATCAAATGGATGCCGCGCGAACCAGCACGGGTCTTACAGGGTTGAGAGATACGGCGCAAGCTCCGCTTCGAGCAACCGTTTGTATGCAGCGTATTGTTCTTCGCTGACGGTACCGATGGTCTTGCGGTATGCGGCGCCGTTCATGGGACGCGCATATGCTTCGACCTCGTAGCCGTTTTCGGTTGCGTACCGTTTGAAGAACTCGACGCTGTTGATGGGGAACGCCACGAGCTTGTACACCACATGCTGGGTGTAGACCGCTCCGGGGGCGTCGCCCGCCTCGAACTGCTCCTGCAGCGTGTTCAAGATTTGCGGATACATAGCGGCGCCCTGTCCGATGACGGCCTTCGAACCGGCGTATAGTCCTGCACAGAACGCATTTTCGTTGCCGGTAATGTAGTCAAAATCTTTCCCGTACACCGCGGCGCACAACGATGCGATATAGCCTGCATCCGCCGTGGACACCTTAATCCCGGCCACGTTCGGCATGTCGGCAAGCCGGGAGATAAGTTCGTGGGTGACCTGGTGGGAGGCAGACGTCTCAGGGGGCTGGTAGATGAACGTGGGAATCCCGACAGCCGCGCTGACGGTCTCGAAATAGGTCAGGACGACATCGGCGGCCGTCTGGCCATCGCGTGGAAGAATGGCCTCGGGTACCGTGTGCACCACGCCGTCGGCCCCTTGTTCCTCGGCATACTTGCTGAGTTCCACGGCCTGGTTCGTGTAGACCGCCGGATCAGGATAGTTCTCCCGGTCACGGTCCCAAATGCCGCTGGCTCCTACCAGAACGCGCGCCCGCCCTTTCAGATGTCCGCACGCCGTGCTCGCCATCGCCTTCACGTCGTCGAAACTGAACGTGTACATCTGTCCCATGCCGGACCGCACGAAGAAGGCGCTGATGCCGCCGCGGTCGACCAGGAAATCCAGGAAACGGCGTTGTCCGTCGGGGTCGAAACTCAAATCGGAACCGAAAATGGTGAAGGTAGGTGCAATACATCCGCGAATGCTTTGGGAAATCATATCTATTCCTCGTTTTTGGTCTAGCTTTTCTTGCGGAACTTCTCGGCCAGTTTCTGGGAAGGGCCCACACCCTTGGTCAGCGCCGGTTTCCGCGGCCTGACTTTCTGGGTCGCCATGGGGCGATAACGCACCATGGCGATGAGAAACGCTGCCGCGACCACTACCTCCAGCCAGAATATCCAGTTGGGATGATACGCCTCGCGACTCCAGAACTGGGTGAGCGGGGTCGCCCAGTCCTTGTAGACACGCTCTTCCTCGCGCATGTTCATCTGGGTGTTATAGTCGAACCAGCGCACCAGCCGGACCAGCAGATTAACAGCGACGTGAAAGAGGCAGCAATAAATCACCCATTCCATGGCCCAGAGAATGACTGGGAGGGTATGTTTGCGGAAGATCAGAATGATCGCCAAAGCACAGGCCAGAATCACCAGATAGGGAATCCAGTTCTCCGCAATGTGTTTGATCACTGCATCCATCGTCACATACTCCCACTTCCGGTGGAGTGTACCACAGGGCCGTAAACCGTGCAAAACCCTTACAGTCTTTGTTATACTCGGGCCCCGGCGAGTCAGCCGGCACTCAGCGTGATTGGAGACGGATGTTGAGGGAAAAGCTCTATATGTCCGCCGACGGTTTGGAGAAGCTGAAGGCGGAATTGCAGGAATGCCGAGCGCGCAGCCGGGTGGTGGCCCACGCCCTTGAGAAAGCCCGCGCGCTGGGTGACTTGCGGGAAAACGCCGATTACCACGCCGCCAAAGAAGAACAAGCCATGTTGGCCGCGCGTATCAAGGATATCGAGGACAAGATTGTGCGGGCAGCCATCGTAGATCACGCTGCCATTGACGCAAGCAAGGCCTACATTGGGGCCACGGTGCGTGTTGTGAACACGCGGACCGGGCTGGAGAGTACCTATGTGCTTGTGAGCCCGGTGGAGGCCGACGTCGCGGCCGGCAAGATCTCGGTGCGGTCGCCCGTGGGCTCCGCGCTCTTGGGCAAAGCCGTGGGCGAGAAGGCCGTGGCCACTGTTCCCGCGGGCGCCCTCGAAATGGAAATCCTCGAGATCACCCGGTAAGCAGGCCGCGGGAGACTGCGCACGCGGCGCGGCCTTGACTGCGTGGACCGGGTCCGGGTGCGCGGGCACGCGCGCCCGTTTCGTGTATATGGGGCGCTCGGGTACCCGCGGCGGGTCATTGAAGCTCGAATACCGCATCGGAGCAGAGAACCAGTAGGACGGCAACGAATCCATGCCAAAGCGAACGGACATCCACAAGGTCTTCATCATCGGGTCGGGGCCTATTGTCATTGGTCAGGCTTGCGAATTTGACTATTCCGGCACCCAAGCGTGTAAAGCCTTGCGCGAAGAGGGCTACGAGGTCGTTCTGGCGAACAGCAATCCCGCCACCATCATGACCGATCCCGATATGGCCGATCGCACCTACATCGAGCCGCTTACCGTTGAAGTCCTCGAGCGCATTATTGAACGTGAGCGGCCCGATGCGGTCTTGCCGACGGTAGGAGGCCAGACGGGCCTCAATCTTGCGGTGGCCCTCGCCGAGGGGGGCATTCTCGACACGTACGGTTGCGAACTCATCGGTGCGCGCCTGGCGGCCATCAAGAAGGCCGAAGACCGGGGTCTTTTCAAGGAAGCCATGCTCCGGTGCGGTTGCGACGTGCCCGAAAGCCTCGTGGTGCGCTCGCTGGACGAAGCGAAGGACTTTGGGGCGTCGCTGGGCTACGAAGCCATCATCCGTCCGGCGTTCACGCTGGGCGGCTCGGGTGCGGGTGTATCGTTCAACCGCGAGGAATTCGACCGGGTCGTGCGGTGGGGGCTTGAGTTGAGCCCTATCCACGAGGTTCTTATCGAGGAGTCGGTCCTCGGTTGGAAGGAATACGAACTCGAGGTGATGCGTGACCTTCACGACAACGTCGTGGTCGTCTGTTCGATCGAGAACCTGGATCCCATGGGCATTCACACGGGCGACAGCATCACCGTAGCGCCGGCGCAAACCCTGAGCGACAAGGAGTACCAGGTGATGCGGGACGCGGCGATCGCCATCATCCGCGAGATCGGCGTGGATACCGGAGGCTCGAACATCCAGTTCGCAGTGCATCCCGGTACCGGGCGCATGGTGGTTATCGAGATGAATCCTCGGGTATCGCGCAGTTCGGCCCTCGCATCGAAAGCCACGGGCTTTCCTATCGCCAAGATCGCCGCGAAACTGGCCGTCGGATACAGTTTGGACGAAATCCCCAACGATATCACCAAGGAGACCCCGGCATCTTTTGAGCCCACCATCGACTACTGCGTGACGAAAATCCCCCGCTGGGCGTTCGAGAAGTTCCCCGGCGCCGACGACAGCCTCACGGTTCAGATGAAGAGCGTCGGCGAAGCCATGAGCATTGGCCGCACCTTCAAGGAATCCCTGCAAAAAGGCCTTCGTTCTCTCGAGATTGGCCGGTTCGGGCTGGGCGCCGACGGCCGAGACAAGCCGCTCACGGCGAATCCTGAATCCGAGGACGAGAAACAGTCCATTCTGCGTGCGATCCGCACGCCCCGTCCGGACCGCATTTTCGAGGTGGCGCGGGCGTTTCGTCTGGGCGCCACCGAGGAAGAGCTGTACGAGGCGACCCGGATAGACCCGTGGTTCCTGCGCAATATCCGCGAAATCACCGAGGAGGAAGCGGCGCTGCGCGCCGCCGGCCCGCGCGACCCGGCGGTCATGCGCCATGCGAAAGAACTCGGGTTCAGCGATTACCAGCTGGGCTGCATTTGGGGGATGAACCAGCTCGAGGTTCGGGCCCTCCGAAAAGAACAGGGCGTTATCGCGACCTACAAACTGGTTGACACCTGCGCGGCTGAATTCGAGGCCTACACTCCCTATTACTACAGCACTTACAGCGACGAGGACGAGGTCCGCGATTCCGGCCGCCCGAAGATCATGATCCTCGGCGGAGGCCCAAACCGCATTGGCCAAGGCATAGAGTTTGACTACTGCTGCGTGCATGCGGCCTTTGCGCTCCGGGAAGACGGTTTCGAGACCATCATGGTCAACAGCAATCCTGAAACGGTTTCAACGGACTACGACACGTCGGACCGGCTCTATTTCGAGCCCGTGACGTTGGAGGACGTGCTCAACATCTGCGACCGCGAGAAGCCCACGGGCGTGATTGTCCAATTCGGCGGCCAGACGCCTCTCAACCTGGCGGAGGCCCTGGAAAAGGCGGGCGTGCCCATTATCGGGACGACGCCGGCCAGCATCGCCCGCGCCGAAGACCGCAAGGAATTCCGGGAACTGGTCGAAAAACTCAACCTGCGCCAACCGGCCAACGACACGGCCACTTCCCCTGAGGAAGCGCGCGCGGTCGCGGACCGCATCGGCTACCCCGTTGTCGTCCGGCCGTCGTTTGTGCTGGGCGGGCGCGCCATGGAGATCGTGTACAACGAGCCGTCCCTGGACCGTTACATGCGGGCGGCCGTGAGCGCGTCGCCCGAGCGTCCCGTTCTTATTGATCGGTTCCTGGAGAGCGCGATCGAGATCGACGTGGATGCCCTTTGCGACGGCACGGACGTGATCATCGGCGGGATCATGCAGCACATCGAGGAGGCGGGCGTGCACTCGGGCGACAGCGCCTGCATTCTTCCGCCGTACGACCTGGACCCCGCCGTTGTCGAGGGAATCAAGGAACAGACCCGCGCTCTGGCCAGGGAACTGAACGTGTTGGGGCTGATGAACATTCAATACGCGGTGCAGGACCACGATATCTACGTGCTCGAGGTGAACCCCCGGGCGTCGCGCACGGTTCCGTTCGTCAGCAAAGCGACTGGACAGCCGCTGGCCAAGATCGCGGCGCGTATCATGGCCGGCAAGACTCTTCGCGAACTCGGCATCACCGAAGACCCGTATCCGCGCTATATTTCCGCCAAAGAGGTGGTTCTGCCGTTCATCAAGTTTCCGGGCGTGGATATTCTCCTGGGGCCTGAGATGCGGAGCACGGGGGAAGTGATGGGCATCGACAGCTCCATGGGGCTGGCTTTCGCCAAGAGCCAGATTGCGGCTGCCAACCGCGTACCCATGAGCGGCACGGTATTCCTGAGCCTCAATGATCGCGACAAGAGCAAGATGGGTTCGCTTGGCAAGGACCTGGCGGAATTGGGTTTCCGGCTGATGGCGACGCGGGGCACTGCCGCCTGCCTCGAGAAGCAGGGAATCCATGTAGAAACCGCGTATAAGGTGGGCGAAGACCGCCCTCATATCGTCGACCGCATAATCAACGGGGAGATCCAGTGGGTGATCAACACTCCCTTGGGAAGCACGTCGAAAGACGATGGGCGCACCATTCGCCGCACCGCCATCGAGCGTTCGCTGCCCATCATGACCACGTTGTCGGCGGCCCGGGCGGCGGTCCTCGGAATTCGCGCCCTTCGAAGGGGAAACACCTCGGTGCGCTCCCTTCAGGAGTATCACGCCGAGACCTGACCTCGGGCGGGCCAACCCAGGCAACGGCGCCGGGCCGCTGTCGGCGGCTTCCACGCCAGGGGCGTCGCTGTGCTCCTTCCTTATTTTAACTGACTGCCCTGCCCCGGGGGCCCGGCGGGCGCCGGCCTGGCATTCCCCTTGCCTTGATTTCGGCCGCCAACCCACCTACATAGACGATATCCCGCGGGAAACGGCCTGAGGATACCCAACGCATAACCGTGGGCGGATCTTCCGTACGAATGAAGTATGGGGGATTTCTCTCATCCACTAATAAAACTGTGGACAGAATGATGCGAAATCCGTACAATAAACGCGGCCCTTTGGACGAAGACCTGGCCGATGGCCCGAGGGGTTCATGGGGTTGCGGTAACGTTTTCGGAAGATGCCGGGCGTTATGAGGGTTGTACCCGTCAAATGCCCGGCGGAGTGGAGAACGTATCCGAAAACGGGATTGAGATCCCGTGGGAGAGGTGTCTTTCTTCAGAGACGGGGCGGGAGTATGTTGCCCAAAGGAGGATAGCGATGCGCTTGGTGGGGATTTCCCTCTTTGCCGCTCTTGCGGTCTCGGTTTCTGCCCTGGGCGATATCCCGGAAGCAAACCCGGATGATTTCCGGGCGTTGTATAAATCCATGCAGGGCGCGACCAAAGCGTTGACGCCGCCCACCGAGACAAAGACCGGGAAAGGTTATCTGCGCTTCCTGGGAGCGCCGCAGGGGGCGGTGTTCAGGGTTTTGACAACGGACCCGGCGCCTCCGGAGATGACGGCGGCGGCGTTGCTGCAGAAACACGGGCGGGCGTTTGGAGCCGTGAGCTCGCGCAGCAGCTTCAAGGCGGCGGCATCGCGACTGGAGGCCGGCCGCGGCAGCGTCTGTCTGGACCAGGAATATTCCGGGGTGCCGGTTTTTGGGGCGCACGTGTTCGTGCAAACGGACAAGAAGGGCGGGGTGTTCTCCGCTCTGAGCGACATCATGCGCGAGACGTCCCTGCTTGACAACAGCACCGTATCCCTGAGCCCCTCCATCACGCTGGACCGCGCAAAAGGGAAGGCTCTTGACCTGATGCGGTCCACGTACGGGAACGCGGCTTATGACGTTCTTGAAGGGCGTTTGTATGTTTTTGCCCCGCCCGTGGTGGGCGACAGCGGCGACCCCTGCCTGGTATGGGCCATCGTGGCCGTCAGCCAGACGGATCCACTTGCCAAAGAAGTGATCTTGGTTGACGCCCACTCGCAGGATGTTCGGCTGCATCATTCCTTGGTTCCCCAAGCGCTCAGGCGGGAGATTTACGACGCGTTCAATACGTCGAACGACCCAGGGACCCTTGTCCGGGTAGAAGGAGGTCCTATCGCGAGTGTCGCCGACGCGAACCTTGCGTACGATTATCTTGGCGATACGTACAACTTTTACAGCGGATATCACGGCAGAGACAGCATCGACGGCAACGGGATGCTCCTCTCGGCAACGGTTCGGTATTGCGACCCCTACGACTGGTGCCCCATGCTGAACGCCTTCTACGACGACTGGG
This sequence comes from Candidatus Hydrogenedentota bacterium, assembly GCA_035416745.1. Lineage (NCBI taxonomy): Bacteria > Pseudomonadati > Candidatus Hydrogenedentota > Candidatus Hydrogenedentota bacterium. Next base: position 19,923 of record DAOLNV010000006.1, read on the forward strand.
TTGGCCGGATGTATTTTGGCGACGGCATGGCAGCTGACGATGTGACGGCGCACGAATTGACGCACGGCGTTACGGCGAGGACGTCGAACCTGGCCTATTATTACGAGTCCGGGGCAATCAACGAATCGTTCTCGGATATCTGGGGCGAATACGTCGACCTCACCAATGGCAAAGGAAACGACTCCTCGGGCGTGCGGTGGCTCATCGGAGAAGACACGCCGATGAACGCGTTCCGTAATATGGCCGATCCAACCCAGTTTGGCGATCCGGACATTTATTACGGCGCCAATTGGTATTCGGGGTCCGGCGACTACGGCGGCGTCCACTTCAACTGCGGCGTCGGCAACAAGTTGTGTTATCTGGTTACCGATGGCGACACGTTTAACGGCTACTCGGTCCAGGGGATGGGCATCGACAAGGCCGCCGACATTTTCTATCGGGTCCAGAGTGTGCTCATTCCCGGGAGCGGTTATTCTTTCGCTGAAAAGGCGTTGAAGGCCATCTACATCGATTATCCGGATTACGGCGATTTGCTGGTGCAAGCCGTGACGGACCTGACCGTCTTGGAACCTGGCCGGTTTCGCGAAGACGACATCCGCTCGGTGAAATCGGCGGCGTATGCGGTCGAGATTCTGCAATTCCCCGGCGAGCCCCTTAAAGAGTTCCGCGCAATGAGTGTGGAAGGGACGCCGGCCCTGGTGATGACGTGGGCTAATCCGGTGTATCCGTATTTCGAGAAGGCGACCCTGGTGCGCAACGCGGACCATGCGCCCACAAGCATGTACGACGGTGATACCGTGTACAGCGGCCCGGAAAACTGGGCGATAGACCAGCCTCTGCCGCTCGGAGAGACATACTACTATGCGCTGTTCGCCACGTTTACCGACACCGAGCCGCCCCAGTACAAGACCAGCGTCGCGGAAGTGGGGTCGGCCGCGCTGGGAGTAGCCTACGAGACGTTTTCCGGGGGCTCCGATCTCAGCTATACGCAGATTCTGTTCACGCCGGTCGGGCAAGCGGCCTCCGGGGGGTATACGGTGACCGTAACGCCGGGCGTGAGGGAACTTCCTCAGACGCCGGAAAATGCCCAGTATGGTCAGTTGCTGGAAGACGACAGCCAGGGTTGCGGATTCAGCGAGCCGTTCCCGTTCATGGGTGAATACCACGACTATTGCTGGATGGCGGAGAACGGGTATCTGGCGTTTACCGAAATGCCGCTTGACCGGTCCAGCTATCTGAATTTCCCGTCGGGCAGTTCGGCCAATGTGATGCCGCGCATCTGTGTGGCTTTCGCTGACCTCTCGAATACTTCGGCCGGCTCGATATGGGTCAAGGTGCTTCCGGACCGGATGGTTATCACCTATGACAAGCTTCCCGTCTACGGGCAGTATTTCTATTCGAACACCGCACAAGTGGAACTGTTCTACAGCGGGCACATCCGGATTACCTGTCTCGAACTGACGGCGGAGGAGATCATCGTCGGGGTGACCGACGGTCAAGGCATCTTCTACGATCCGGAAGTGCTGCTCGAGTCTGGAATCCTGGTGCCGAAAGTCCTCGACATCTCGTCACAATCCGACGGGTCGGGCACGGTGATGATCGAGCCCATTTCGCCGGTCAGCGTGAACGAAGGGATGCGCGCGGAATTCCAGATCAAGGTGAAGTCACCCAAAGGGACGCCCGAAATCACGCTTGTGGATGCGCCGGAAGGGGCGCAGCTGACTCGCGTCAGCGCTACGCAGAGCACGTTCTCGTGGCTGACCGATTACGAAGACACGGGCGATTACACTGTGGTGGTAAGTGCGAGGGAAGGAAGCCAGTCCGCCACGCAGGACGTTTTGATTCACGTCGGGAATACCTACCGCGCGCCCACGGTCAGCCAGGTTGAGGTTACGCCCCAGACGGCCGGAGCGGGCAGTTCTTTGGGAGTGAGGTGGACGCTGTATTCGCCCGAAGAGAGCGGGGAAAACGACGTGTATATCGAATGGTACCGCAACGGCAGGCTCATGCTGCCATTGCTGAATGCGCCCACGGTTCCGGGTTTTGCGACAAACGAGGGCGACGCGTGGTACGCGATTGTTACTCCCTATTCCGTATTTAACTATTACTGGGGCGTGGTTGGAGAATCGGTGGCATCCAACGTGGTGACGATAGGCGCCCCGGGCGAGAGCAGCGAGACACCGGCCAGCGGCCAGAACAAGCTCGCCGATGTGAACGCCGACGGGGTAATCAACGCCGTCGACGTGCAGCTTGTCGTCAACGGCGTTCTGGGCGCCAGCGGGGTACCCAGGGCAGACGTGAACCGGGACGGCCTCATGGATGCCACGGATGTGCAGGTGGTGGTGAACGGCATTCTCAGATTCTGACGCGGTACCGGAGCCTGAAACTGAAGCGCCGCACCTCTGTAGAGAGGTGCGGCGCTTTTCACATCGTGGCGGCGGCGGTCCTGTGTGTCATGCCCGTGGCCCTGCCCGGCGCGCCCGCCGTATTCGCCTTTTCTCTCTCCTCGGGTGGGGGGCGGTTCTTGTGGCGGCTTCAGAAGTCGGCGAATCGGGTTCTTCCTGAGATTGGAACCGGCGGGCGCCTTTTTGATACGATGAGTTTTCTTGACAGTCAAAAGTTCTTCATCATGCAACCCCGTGCGGAGAGGTGGCCGAGTGGTTGAAGGCGGCGGCCTCGAAAGCCGTTGTACTCCTTTTGGTGTACCGTGGGTTCGAATCCCACCCTCTCCGCCACTGCTTCCTTCCCCGACTCTTCCCAGTTCTCCCGGGCCGGGACCTGCTTGGTGTCGGAAGGCGGCTGTTCGTACAATAGGGTCTGCTGAATTCGCTCATGCAGGAGGAGCATCGTGGCCGATATTGCCCAATTCACAGGACGGATCAACGAGCTGGCGACGGGTTTCCGGCAGTCCGCCATTCTGTATGCCGCCGTCGAAGCCGATCTCTTTTCGCACTTGACTGCCGGGCGAAAAACGGCCGGCGAGGTCGCCTCAAGGCTCGGGTGGGACGCCCGTGGCACGCGGATCTTCCTCGATGCGCTGGTGGCTCTGGAACTCCTCGACAAGCAGGACGCAACGTATGGAAACACGCCCGTGGCGGATACCTGTCTTGTGCCCAATCGGTCCGCGTACCAGGGCAACATTGTCAAGCATCTCAAATGGGGGTACATGAACTGGTTTCATTTGGGCGAGGCGGTGCGCACGGGTGAGGCGGTACCCACGCGCGAGGGCATGCCGTTCCGCGAGGAGAAACGTGGCCCCCAAGAGTTGCGCGATTTTATCCTCGGGATGGACGATATTGCGCGCATGAGCGCCCAGCAGATTCTGGATGTTGTGGACCTCTCCGCGTACCGTCACATGTTGGACGTTGGCGGCGGGCCGGCCAGCTACAGCATCGCGTTTGTGAGCCGGCACGGGGGCATGCGGGCGACACTCTTCGACCGCCCTGAAGTGATAGATATCGCAAAAGAACAGGTGGGCGCGGCGGGGTGCGGCAACCGCATCGCATACATCCCTGGCGATTTCATGGTGGACCCCATGGGGTCTGGCTACGATCTGGTGCTTCTCTCAAACATCATCCATAGTTACGGTCCGGAGAACAACCGGAAGCTGGTAAGGAAGTGTTTCGATGCGCTCGAGCCCGGGGGGATGATGATCTTGAAGGATTTCATCCCCGAAGACGACCGGTCGGGGCCGCCGTTCAGCCTGTTGTTTGCGTTGCATATGCTGATCCACACCGGCGAGGGCGACACCTACACGTATGAAGAGGTGGCGTCGTGGACCGATTCGGCCGGGTTTGCCCCGGGCCGTGTCGTCGACATGACGCCCCAGAGCCGCCTCTGGCTTGTCGAGAAACCGCGCACGGCGCGATAACGCCGCGCCCGCGGACATTTGCCGGTTCATCCCCCGCTGCGATGTCGATGCCGGTGGAGCCGGGCGTATCTCCCGCCACTTACTTTAGATCCTTTATAACAGCACTTAAAGCCTTATGTCGATATATGCTAAGCCTCCGAAAGCGCGAGATCTTCTGCGAGACCAGGATGCTCGAAAGAAAAGGGCGCGCGAGTTGGGACGGGTGCGTGCGACGACTTTTTGACCCAAAAGCTATGCGTCTGTCGCCAGCTGTCAATTTGTGCCGCGGCTTGGTGAAACCGCCTTTCGAACCGGCGCACGAGGGGCCCCGCCGGCCGCCGCAACAGGCTGTAATCCTTTGTCATGACGTTAGATAGGCGGAATTTTGCGGAATCTGCGTTCTGGGACCTGTGCTGGAAGGAAGAAAGGCGCGGGAAATCGGTGTTAGACGTCCAAGGCGGGGCTTGTGGCGTGTTTTGGGCGCCGTATTAGAGCCTTGTGAAGCGGTTGGTTTTGTGTTAAACTTAGACTATAATGAAAATTCTGGGGAGCTGAGAGGTCGTTGCACTCCCTTGAATTTATCGGGATACCATGCTCTCAGGCAGCTTGACAGCCCCGTAAGAGTATGGTTAAATACGGTTTGTAATTGGTTGTACAGCGGAGAAGGAGAAGACCACAATGAAAAAATCGTTCATCGGCGTGCTGGCCATCGGCGTCGTGCTCATGTATGGGGCAGCGTCGGCGGCCATCTATCAGCCTCCAAAAGTGTGGGACGACCTGTCCTGGTGGGGAAACAGTGGCGCTACCCCTGAACCGGTGAAAGATCCGGTGCGCTCTGCCTATTGGTGGTGGCCGACCAAGCCCGCCTCCAATGCGGACGACAGCGAGCTGTGGGGCAACCGCGGCAAAGTCATGCACACGTGGGAAAAGCCCGCGCCGCCTGTGCCGCCCGTAGCGCCTCCTCCGCCGGTGCAGCCGCCTGCGAAAGAGCACAAGTTGCCAGTACTGAATCACATCCTGTTTGATTTCGATAAGGCCGTCTTGAAGCCGGAAGGCAAGGCGGAAATCGACAAAGCCGTGGCGCACCTGAAGGAATGGCCCAATGACACCGTCCTGATTGAAGGCCACACCTGCGACATCGGCGAGGCCGCTTACAACGAGGGCCTTGGCGGGCGCCGTGCGAATGCGGTGAAGACGTACATGGTAGAGGCGGGCATCAGCGCTGACCGCATCTCGACGAAGAGCTTCGGCGAGACGCAGCCTGCCGTAGCCAATGACTCTGCTGCAAATCGCAAACTGAATCGCCGTGCCGTTATCGTAACTACGCTCAAAGACTAACGGCCCGGATAATAACGACCCACAAGCCGCTTCGGCGTCAGGAGATGCCGGAGCGGCTTCTGTGTTTCCGTGCGGAAGAAAACGCAGGGCGACGGACGCCGCTCCCGCTGTATCGCCGGAATTCTGGGGACACAATACTCAATCAGGATTTCGTGCACCTTGCCTGTCATAGGTGTCTTGGGCATTCATAGTCACAAATGAGTTTTGTGTCCCCGAAACCCTCCGGAGTAGACTCCTCTCTGCCAAAAACTGAGGAGCAAGGGCAGGGGGAATGACGACCTATTATCGGCCGGTCGGTCTGACGGAAGTTCCGTTGCGCGTTGTTCTACGGATGATGCGCGGCCAGCACTTTACTGTTGCGTATCTCGCGACGGCAATCATTGCATTGCGGAAACTCGTGAGATGGCCTTTCCCGGCGCGGTGGGGCCAGACGTGGCCAGAGAAACTGACGCCGACCGTATTGGAATGGGATGAACTACCTGCAGAGGTTCGGCTGGCCATGGAACCCCGGGCTGCTCAATGCCGAAACTACGGCCTCACGTTGGCGCTCTGCTCGAAGCCCTCGTACTACATCGGGCGCATGCGTGGGTATTCTGCGACGTTCCTCGATGCAACTCAGACGACCGCTGCAACTGTTCTGTGGAGGCAGCTTTACACCGGGCGGGAAGTGAAAACGCGGATTTGGCTTATCTGCTCGTCTGAGTTGTCCGACGGCCGCAGACTGGTCACATTGACGGAAGACCCGTCTCCGCTGGGCAATCTTTTTCGCGAGCGCGTCGACGTGGAACACCTGCCCCCCGATACGCCCACCGGAGAGGTGCTCGCCACCCACAGGCGCAGGCTCGAAACCGTGGGGGTCTCCGCCATTGCCGAGGACAAGGACACGATTATCGCCAAGACGCTCGAGAGGTTACGGGAGGAATTCGAGCATCTGGTGGCCTCCGGCATCCTCGTGCCCTTGAGCCAAAAGGAAGCGGCACGGCTCATCCGCGACAGCTGGAACTGACTCACGCTGCCGGGCGCCCATTCTCAAGGTGCGGCCGGGTGTTCCGCCCTCCGTTGCTTTCGTACCGCGTACCCGGCACAATACGGGCCATGCTTAGAAATGATCATGTAGCCTTCCGGGTGCGCACTTTGGACGGGGCCATCCGGTTTTACACCGAGACTCTCGGTTTGACGCTCCTCTTCCGGGAAACCGACGAGGCGCACGGCGAGGCGTTTGCCTACCTCGAGCTTGAAGGGGGGAATCTCGAGTTGCTTGAGTCCCTCGGCGCCGATATGGGGCGTGCGGCCGAGCCCCAACCCCCGTACACGCCGCATCTCGCCATCGCCACCGGCGACCTGGACGCTCTCGCCAAGGAGCTCGCGGACAAAGGCGTGCCCATCCTTAACGGCCCTATGACGATCCCCGGCAAAGTCGCCTGGCTCTACATCGCCGACCCCGACAACAACGTTATCGAGTTCGTCCAGTGGCTTGAACCTTAATCGTGCGCCCGGCGGCTTGGGTGAAATCCCGGTGATGCTTCGCGTGTTACATTCATATAGGAGGTCCGAGTGTGTCACCGTTTACGCTGGTAGCGAGCCGGTAGACCTGGAATTCCGGGAGGGTGCGGGATGAGCATGAAACAGGCAATAGACGACTTTCTCGCGCAGAGGCGTATCGGCATCGTGGGCGTGTCGCGGGGAAAGAATGATTTCAGCCGCGGACTGTTGCGCGAAATGCGCATGCAGGGCTACGACACCGTTCCCGTGAATCCTAATGCGGAGGAAATCGAGGGGCTGAAATGTTTTCCCAGCGTGCGCGACATCAATCCGCCCGTTGACGGCGTCCTTGTCATGGTGCCCGGGAACGAGGTGGAATCGGTAGTGCGCGATTGCGCGGCAGCCGGCGTGACGCGCGTCTGGCTTCATGGCATGGACACGGTCACGGACCCCGGCGAGCCGGTGCGGGCCTTGTGCGGCGAGAATGGGATTACACTGATCCCCGGGCAATGTCCTTACATGTTTCTAGCCGAGACCGCCTGGATACACCGGCTGCATGCCAGGATTTGGAAGTGGTTCGGCAAGTACCCGGCATGAGTGGGGGCTTCTAGAGCGGTTTCTTGAAAAGCGCCGATGGCAGGCCCATATTCGTGTGACGGGACCGTTCATGGCTTAAGGTAGAGGGCGACCTTGCTTATGGATCAACAACGCTCGGGAGCCGCGCAGAAGGGAACAGGACCGCCGAAGGGCGGCATTCCTTGGGGAAACCTGCTTTTTCTGGGAAGCCTGGCCGTTCTGCTCGTCCTGGTTGCCGCCAGCATCTATTCCGAACGTGCTGCGCAGCGGGCCAAAGAGCGGCCGGGCTATGCCCTTTTTGGTTTTATCGACCTTCAGGGCAAGGTCGTGATCGAGCCGCAATACGATTTCGCCTACGATTTTTCGGAAGGGCTTGCCGTCATCGATGTGGACTCGCGCAAGGGCTACATCAACCGGAGCGGCGAATTGGTCATCGACACCGTTTACACCGACGCCGGGCCCTTCAGCGAAGGGCGGGCCCCGGTACACGTGGACGAGAAGTACGGTTACATCGACAAGACCGGCCAACTGGTCATTGCGGCGGAGTTTGACAGCGTGGGCGTGTTCAGCCAAGGCCGGGCTCCTGTCGCGAGCAACGGCGCCTACGGGTTCATCGATCGCGACGGGGCGATGATCATCGAACCCCGTTTCGAACACGCCTTGCCCTTTTCCGATGACTTGGCCGCCGTGGTCGTCGAGCGGAAGGCGGGGTATATCGACCTCGGCGGGCACATCGTAATCGAGCCCCAGTTCGAGGCCGCCTCCCCATTTACCAACGGGCTGGCAACCGTCAAAAAAGAAGGGAAGTGGGGGTACATCGACCGCCAGGGCGCCTTTACGATTGCCCCGCGCTTCGATGACGCCCGGGAATATCGCGAAGGCCTGTTGCCGGTCCAGGAAGACCGCAAATGGGGTTATGCCCGGCCCGACGGGTCGTTTGCCATCGCCCCGCGTTTCGAGAGGGCGATGCCGTTTTCTCAGGGCCTCGCGGTCGTCAAGGAGAATGGGCGGTACGGTTATATCGATATCTCCGGCGAGTATGCCATTCCCCCGCAGTTCGACCATGCCTACCCCTTTGCCGAGGGGCTCGCGCGTATCCGCATGATACCGTGAGGGACGCGGCCTATTGCAGGTCCTGGGCGGCAAGGCGGCGCAATTCCGCCTGTTGGTACGCGCGCCGCACCACGAAATTCAAGGGGGTCAATACCGCGGTAATGATGAATCCGGCGAGCAGGCACGGCCAGCCCAGCGGCGAACCGGTTCCCGTCAGAATCACGCCCGCGACAAGCACCGCAAACCCTGCGGCGTTAAAAAACCAGCCCGACGGAATAACCAGGCCGCGCCCTTTGCCGCGCGGCGCCAGGATGCCGCTCAAAGCGCCCCACAAACCGCACAGGCCGCCGAGAAGCCCAAGCAGGGTACCCAGGACCGCCACTTGCAGGGAGCGGCCCCCAGCGAAGGTATTGGGAAGGGCGTCGCGGCTCAGCGTGATATCGTCCAGCCACACGGTGCCGGGGCCTTCCATCCGGACACCTATGAGGAACCGGGCGGGTTTCTCGCCGGACTTGAGGAAGAATGGGATGCGCACTTTCCGCCAGTCCGCGTCGCCCTGGAGCAGCTGGTCGAGCCCGCGCGAGAAATACTGGCCATTTTCCCCGAAATCACACCACATCTCGAGGTAGGCGATATTTTTCAATCCTTCGCCGCGAAGCGACGCTTCGCACCACACCGTGCAATTGTCCACGCCGGGATTGGGCGATTCGTACAGGAGCATGGACATGGGTTGGGGGTTGCTGTAGTCGATGCGAATCGAACCGTTGCCGTCGGCGCTCTGGGTTGTATCGAACGAAACCGCTACGGTAGGCGGCATCGGCGCCGGCAGTTCCGGCATGCCGGCGACTTCCTGTCTGAAAAGCTGGGTACCCGCGGCCCGTTCCGCAACGCTGGGGGCGGTTGCGGCGACCAGAACCATGACCGTACATATCCAGATTTGCTTACTCATTGGAAGCCCCTTTCCGCAAGTCCTTGATTTCCTCGTTATGGGCCTCGAGCAGCACGCGTGCCACTTCGGGCACGAGCTTGCCGTCGGCCACTAAAATTCGAATTCTGCGGTAAAACGCGGTCGAGTCCATTGTTTCGTCCGATACCCGCACTTTTGCGATCAGCCGGTCCAATCGGGCTCGTACCGTTGGATACGATATGTTGTATTCCTTCGCGACGGCCTTGAGGGAGCCGCTCGCCAACAGGAACCGCTTGAGGAACTGCAGGTCCTCGTCGTCCAATCCTGTAAACCACTGTGGTAACTGGCTCATGATCGCCTCGCTTTGAATAATATTAAACTCTGACTAAATTATATTTAGTTTTAGGCAGCTTGTCAAGCCCCTCGAGCAAGAAAAAACCGTCAACCCTTCCCCTTCGCGATTTGTTGAGCTTGGATGCTGAAGCGGTGGTGAACGTAGGCGGTGGTTCTCCGAGCCTGCACAAGCATTGGCACTGGCTTGACATACAAGGGACAAGCGGGTATGATTGGGTTCACGCGAGTCGTGGCGCTGCAAACGCCGAACAGCGTTTGGCATGTTGGTTAAGCAGAGGCGCGGCCTGTTCGTAACGAGCAGGGCCCAAAAACTGGAAGGGGTACGTATCATGACGAAAGGCTTTCTCGACTTTGACCTGAGTGATCCCGGCACGCTGTGGTTCTGGGTATTCCTGCCCATTTCCATCGTTCTGTGGATCTTCGACCAGTTCTAAACTGCGAATCCCCGTCTGCGGCACGCTGTGCCGCAACAACACAACAGACTCAATGCGAAGGCCGGAGAGCGCATGTCTCCGGCCTTTGTCGTCTTTGTTGCGCGTGTCGCGACGCCTGCCTCTCCTGGGTTGCTCCATGGTTTTGCGGTACACTGTAGAGAACGCATTTCCAGAATCTGCCTATGAGGGATGAGGCTCCTGTGACACAGGGTGAGGAAGAGAAGCCGGGCCGTTTTGGAATGCCGGCGGTCTCTCGCGCCCACCACCCGGTGGGCCGGTCCGTGATCCTGGGCGACCTCGAAGGCAAGCGGCTGCCTCAGGAGGGTCTTGTAACCGCGGTCCGGCACGAAGGCCTGACCATCTGGACAAGCGCGCCCTTCAAGGCGGGCGAGCGGCTCTTCATCGAGTTTCCGGTCGCGCATCCAACGGAACCACGGCGCACAGCCATTATTCGGGGCAACGTGTCCGCCCTGCGCGAGACTGGCGGCGAGTGCGTGCTTGAGGTCCGCCTCATTCTCATGCCGAACATCCCGGTAACCGATGTCGCGGCGTCTCATCTCAATGCCCAGGAAGCTGCCGCCCTGATTCGCGAGGTGCAGAATGACCTCGAGACTGCTGGCGATTCCGGAGCGCTGCCCGTGGCGGATTTCACGCAACTTCTCCCCAGCCCGAACACTCCGGCAAGGCCGAGACATAGACGGCGGCGCGTCTTGGCGGCGCTGGAAATGCTGGCCGCCGCTCTTCTGCTTGTGTGGCTGCTCCCGGATGCCACGCGGTTCCGGCCCCCGGACTGGCGAGTCAGGGGCTTGCCCGGCCTTCCCGCGGACCGGCCCCGGGAGCGAGCCATCCCCGAAGAAGGCAATTCCTATCCGGGGTCTGGGGCGCTTGGCGGGGAGGAGGAGGCGTTCGTGGCGCTTCCTGCGGCTGCGGGAGCCGCTGTCTGGCAACCCGGCGCGTGGGTTCGTGTCGAGGAACCGGTTGTCCCGGATGCGCCTTTTGCAGGCACTCTGCCCCCGGAGGCCGTTCCCCTGTTTTCACCTGTGGGATGGGTCATGGCTGTCTTGCGTCCCCTGCTTGCGGCATCGGACGATAGCGCCGCCCTCGAACACACTCCCGCCTTCGTTGTCTCGGAGATGGTTGAACCCGGAGACGAGCCGTCTGGTTCCGGCCCGGCGACGTCCTGGGGCGAGGTCCCTGCACAGGATGAGAATGGTGAGGATTCGCCGTATAAGGATCATCCTGTCAACCCTTCAGAGGGCGCGAATCCTGCCCCGGCGGGTTCCGTTTGGGCCCGCTCGAGCCGGGGTTCCGCCGAGACTGGGTCTTTCGCGCCAAATCAACCACTGGTTACCGTTCATGAATCAGGAGGTACCGGGGCTGGTGAGAATCCCTTGGCGGCTTCGGGCACTCGCGAGACGGTTGCCGATAACAACGCTCCGGAACGCGTCAGAATTGACATCGAAAAGAGCAGCCATACCTTGACAATCCGCTTCGATGGCGAGCCGCTCGCACAGTTTCCCGTTGGCTTGGGGCGTCACAACGCGACCCCCGATGGCGAGTTCACCATAGCATGCAAGGTCACGAACCCCGACTGGTCCGACCGGGGGCGCATTGTCAAGGCGGGCGACCCCGAAAACCCGCTTGGCAGGCGGTGGATAGGGCTTGCCGCCGGTGGACGCGCCACGAGCTACGGCATTCACCCCACGAGCGAGCCGCAGTCCATCGGGGCCGATATGAGCCGCGGATGCGTCCGAATGCGGCCCGAAGACGCCGAGACCGTTTTCCGACTGTGCCCTGTTGGGACAGTGGTGAGCATCGAACCGTGAGACCTCGTTTGCATGCCGAGCATCTGCGCATGTAGCATGAAGTTATGCGCGAGTTTCTAACAGAGCTCATGGAAGCCCTGCAGCGGGGGCACCGGTTTGTGACGTACGATGTGTGGCGCATTGGCAAACCCGGCGAGCAGGTGCCCAGCGGATTCGTGATTAAGCATGTCCGGGTGGCCATTCTGTTGTTTAAAGGCCTCATGAGCGACGTGATCTGGTTGCGGACCTCCTCGCTTGCGTTTGCCACTATCCTCGCGATCGTGCCGTTTCTGGCGTTCGCGTTCTTCATCATGCAGACCTTCGACCTGGCCCAGAGCCTCACCGATGTGCTCGAGAACAGCATCCATGACTATGCGGAACGCGTGGGCGTCGTGCGTGACCAGTCTTCCGGCGAGATACCCGAGAGCGCAACTGCGCCACCGGGCGAACCCGGCCAGGGGCCGGCCCCTGCCGCTGTTCCTGCCCCGAGAAGCGCGGACGACCGCTCCCTCCGGAACCGCGAATTGCTCGAATCGGCGCTGGGATGGTTGCTGGAGGGCGTGCCGTCACCCGACGGCGTTCAAGGCACGCTGGGCAAGGACACCCCTCTGAAAGTCATCCTTCAAATGGTCGAGGAGAGCGGCGACAGCACGGCGATGGGGACTTTTCTCGGGGTCATGTTCGTATTCTGCTCGGTGTTCGGGTTGATGTACGGCATCGAGTCGGCGTTCAATGCCATCTGGGGCACACGACGCAACCGATCGTGGTTCCGAATCTTCACCGACTACATGCTTATCGTGTTGATACTGCCGTTTGTGGTCGCCTTTGTGGTCGGATTGACCACGGCACTCGAGACGGAGGACTTGGCGTGGGGCCCATTGAGCCTTCTCCTCAGCGGCGCGCGCTACGTTGCCCTCTGGCTGGCTCTGGCCATCGTATACTGCGTCGTTCCGAACACGAAGGTGCCCGTCCGCTACGCGCTGCTGGGCGGGATCATCGCGGGCACGATCTGGATACTCACGGCAAAGGCCTTTCTTCACTTCCAGTGGGGGGTCGCGCGGGCCAACTTCTTTTACGGCAGTTTTGCGTTAATCCCCCTGATCCTCGCGTGGATATACACCTGCTGGCTGATCATTCTTTTCGGGGCGCAGATCACCTTCGCTTACCAGTACGAAAAGACCTTCGCGATGGAACGTTTCGCCGAGCGCGCCAGCTACGCGTACAAGGAAGCGATTGGCCTGCGCGCCGTCACCGAGGTGAGCCGCCGGTTCGATGCCGGGCTCCCGCCGCTTTCCGCCGCCGAGTGCGCTACCGAATGGAACGTCCCCGTCCGCTTGCTGAACGATACGCTGGACGAGCTCGATGAGGCGGGATTGCTGCGCCAGGTCCACACGGACCCTGTGCGGTACCAGCCCGCCCGCTCGATTGACAAGATTACGGTGGGCGACGTTCTCAAAGCGATGCGCGAGCATGGGCGCGACCCGTCGGCGCTGCGCGACGACGACGCTATGAAGCCCCTCCTGGAGAAGATCCACGAACGCGAACAGGGCGTCATAAATATGACCATCGAGGAGGCCATCAAAGTTTTTCACCTCGGCCCCTCCAGCCAAGACACGCCATCGGCTCCCGCCGAGGATGGGCCGCAAGAAGGTCCCACCGAGCCGTAACCCGGGATGAGAGCGGTCCGCTGGTGCGGGTTGAGCGGCCTGCGGCAAAAAGCTAAGCTTGAGGTTCGGGGAGAATGCCCACGAGCTGGCACATTGCCGGCGGGGTGTGGCACGGCCGCGGCCACAGTGAAAACAGGCAGCCTTCCCGAACGTTCAGGAAAAGAAATTCGCGCCCGGCGGGTCCGCGGCGATGTGAAGGAGCGCCTGATGGACGTCCATTCCCTTTCGGAACTTGCAGCGGGGAATTCCATCTCCAGCTGGATGGTGTTGGGACCGTTCGTGGTCAGGACGGGCTGGCAATTCGAGCGCGAGTATCTGTATGAGCGGGACCGCATCCTCGATATCGACTATCTGGCGGCGGACGGCGGCGAGGCCAGGGTGCAGCCGGAGCCGGGGGGCGTGCATGAAAACGCCGGATTGGGCCCGAAGCAGCTCCGTTGGACGGCATACCCGGGTACGGAACTCGACGGGAATCAGATTGCGGGGGATGCCATCTACGAGACCGTGCAGCGCAACTGCGTGATCTACGCGGCGGCGTTTGTGGAGTGCGAGGCGGAGACGGCGGCGCTGCTCGATGCCTATCATTCGGGGATGAAGGCCTGGCTCAACGGGCATCTGGTCTGCAACGAACCGTACGGCATTCCCAAGGGCGTGCGGGTGACCATGCCCAGCAAGATCGTCTCGCTGACGGCCGGCCGCAACTTGCTGCTGGTCAAGTTTCGTCCCGGGTATATCGCTGACGGGATCGATTTTCGTGTGCACGGCGTGCGCCTTTTGCCGCTGGCAAGCGAGCGTGGGATGCCCATCGCGCTGGGACGAATCCGGGCGCTGCCGCGGTTCACCGGCTCGCCCGAGACGCCGTGTCAGGTCATCGAAGCGGCGGTGGTGAACATGTCCAACGTTGATGTAAGGGTTTCGATGATATGCGCGGCGAAGGCGCTGGGCGCCGAGGGAAAGATGGAGGTGGTTTTGCCGCCGAACCGTATCACGCCGGTGCGGATGAGCTTGCCGGCGCCGCCATCGGCCGCGGGCAAGCGTGTCGAGGCGGTAGTCATAGCGCGGCTGTACGGCCGTGAGCTTGCGGTACCTTTCGCGTACGAGGCGGTCTCGCCTCCCAAGCGGAACGGCGTGGAGATGGTGTTGACATCGTTCCATTTCGATACGACCTATCACGAAGAGCAGCGCGTCTATGCCATGGGGGCGTTCGATATTGTCCGCCAGTACTGCAGATTGCACCGCGAAGACCCCAATTTCCGGTCGACGTTGTCCGAGGTGGATTATCTCAAGCCCTATTTTGACGTGTTTCCGGAAGACCGCGCGACCCTGATGCAGGTATTCCGCGAGAACCGCTCGAATTCCGACGTGATGTATAACCAGCCCAACGAGATGAATTGCGGGGGCGAGGCCTTGGTGCGGAACTTCGTTTACGGACAGCTTTTCCATGGGCGCGTGCTGGGGCGCATCTGCCATGTCTACGCGCCCGGCGACGTGTTCGGCCACCCGAACCAGTTGTCGCAAATCGCGCGGAAGGCTGGATGCATGGGCGTGAGTTGGGACAAGTACATCTACAACTTTCCGCCCTTGTTCCAGCACCTCTCGCTGGACGGTACGGGATTGCCTCACAAGCGCGGTGATTGGGGATGGGGCGAAGCGGCTGACATGGGACTGTCGGTGGTGGTTGGCGACATCGAGCAGACGCCGCCCACGGATTGGCACGAAACCCTGATGCCCCAAGTGAAACAGGCGACATACCGGGACCTGTTCGACACCGTTGCCCGGCAATGTGACGACAGCGGTGCGCGCCTGCCGGTGACCTCGCGCGACATGTCGCTTTACCATGCGGCCACAGCCATGTCGCGCATCAACCTGAAGATCGCCAACCGTCTGGGCGAGAACATGCTGCTCATGGTGGAGCGGTTTGCGACGATCGCGACCCTTCTGGGCGCGGCCTATCCGGACCGTGCGCTCGACAAGGCGTGGCGGCAGCTGCTGTGCGGGCAGCACCATGACTCGATCACCGGCACGCATAACGAAATCTCTTATGTCGACTTGATGAATGCGTATCGTGAGGTGCTTGAACTGGGTTCGGACGCGCTCGACCGCACGCTCGACTATCTCGGCAGAGCGGTCCAATCCGATGGGATTGACCGGCCCCTTGTGGTGTTCAACCCGGTGGCGTGGGAACGTACGGACGTCGTGCGCGCGCGGATTAACGTGGGCGGCATGGACAGCTTCGCGCTCGCCGACCACAACGGGAACGAGGTGCCTTTCGAGATGCTCGAGGCGGTGCGCAACCGCAGCGGCAGCATCGCGGAAGCGCAGATTTCGTTCGTAGCGAAAAACATGCCTTCCCTCGGGTACCGGCGTTACCAGTTGATGGCCTCGGGCGGGACTGCAAAGACACGCAAGGTCACAGTGGGCCGTACCACCATCGAAAACAAGTACTACAAGATCACCGTCGACCCGGCGCGCGGGGGCGGCATCGTCAGCCTGTACGACAAGAAAGCGAAGCGCGAGGTCTTGCAGCAGGGAGGGCATGTGGGGAATGAGATTGCGGTTCTTCATGAGGTCGCGGACCGCGAAGAAACCCAGCACGAGTTCTACACGACGGGTCTCAAGCTGTTTTCGAGCGAAGTTCCAGCCGGGGTCGTGGCGTTGCGGGGTCCCGTTACCGAGACGTTGCGGGTCACGTACCGGCTGGGCGATCTTTGCGGCGTGACCCAGGAGATTACGCTCACGAAAGGCGTTGCGCGGATCGATTTCAAGACGATCCTCGAGGATTACCAGGGCGAAGATCATCTGTTTTGCGTGACGTTCCCGGTGGATGTGAAGGGCGGGGCGCCGGTTTTCGATGAGCGGTTCGGGGTAGTCACGCGCAACGGGAGCAAGAACCACCTCGATTTCCGCACCCATCAGATGGCGATGTTCAGCGATTGCGCGGTGTATGCGGCCAACAAATGGATGGAGTGCGGGGTTTCGGCGCAGCTCAAGGCCGGGCGCAACGCCTATGCGTTGAGTATGGTGGGACTGGTTACCCCGAAGGCGCGCGAGGTGGTGCGCACGGGCGAGGAATTGCAGCGGGCGCTGATCCAAAAAGGCATAACGTGTACACCGTGGCACGACAAAGGCGGTCCGCATTGGGGCTCGTATCAGGACCACATGGACGATGACCTCTTGTACACGCGGTTCCGAATCTCGCTGGGTGTTCGTCGCAACAACCATTACTCGAACCACGTGCTCAACCTTCAGGAAGCCAAGACGGTCGCGGAGTTTCAGCAGCAGCTCAACGAGGAGGGATACGCGTATTTGTTCGCCGCGGATTCCGAATTGGAGGACGCTTCGTGGGGGCCTGTTCCCGTACTGGTGGTGGAAGGCAAGACCCAAAAGGACCTGTCGGCCGCCTGTGAGAAGCTGTTGGCCGATTTCCGAGAGACCGGTTTCTTGCGGATCCCGGGAAAATGCGACGCTACGGGTTGGAACGGCAAAATCGATGAGTATGGCGTGGCCATGCTGAACGAAGGCACCTATGCGAACAGCCTGGAAAAGGGAGGCACGCTGTGCATGATGCTGTGCCATACGTGCCGGTGGTATGGAGCCGCAAACAATTTCAGCGAAGGATACCTTGTTCCCGAGAACAAGAACCACGTGTTCCGCTATGCGTTGTATCCGCACAGCGGGGATTGGCGGGAGGCCGGCACGCAGCGCGTTGCGTACGAGTACAATTTCCCGCTTCTAGCCCGCGAGGTGAAGCCGGCAGCGAAAGCGGCCCTGCCGCCGGAACACGCTTTTCTGACCGTTGCGCCCAGGAACATCATCCTCGAGGCCATGAAACCGTTTGGCAACCCGATGGCGGCGTTTCAGCGGGCGCATGCATCGAATGCGGCCGATGGCGTTATTTTGCGTCTGTACGACACCGAGGGTCTTGACACGAACGCGCGGGTCACTTTTTCGAGCGGCATGACACGCGGGTGGTTGTCGAACCTGCTCGAAGAAGAATTGCGCCCGCTTCCCGTGCGCGAAGACGGATTGGACCTGCATGTGCCGCCGTTTTCGATCGAGACGGCAGGGTTCGTTCCTAACGCGTTTGCGGCCAAAGGAGGCAAACGCCCGCTTGGGGCAGAGGCCGAGCCGGTCCAGCCGGTATGGGTTCGTTCGTGGGAGCACGACGCCGGCGCTATGCCGATGGGATATGGAGCGGTAACCTGCACGCTTGGCCGGGAGGTGATGGAGGAAGAGGATGGCCGCGTTCTGAGGGTCAAAGTGAACGCGGTGAACGATTTCACCGATGCCGGCATCAAGGTCACGGCCGCCGTAAGCGTGCCGAAGGGATGGCAGGCGTCGGCGGGCACGCTCGAATTTGATCTGCCCCCGCTTGAGCACGGCACGAAAGAGGTGCTGGTGACGCGGCCTTCCCGTGACGCGGCCGGGCAAGTGAAACTGCGCTGCGAGTTCGATGGCCAGACCTTCCAGGACGTGTTGGAGATCGGCGAAGCCTTTGATCTGGCCATGAAAACCGAGAACGCGGGCAGCGAGATTGTGGTATGGCTGACCAACCGTACGGGGGAGGCGATCGACGCGGAGGTGGCCATGGCGGCGCCTCTCGAAGCATGGTCTTTCAAGGAAGCGGGCGGCTATTCGCTGCTGTCCATCACGCCGCGAACGCAGGGCGTGAGCGTTAACGCGGGAGATACGGCGACACTGCGGTTCCGAGTCTTGGGGTCGGGATTGGAGCCTTCCGGCCGGCCGGATTCGTATTGGGCCGTGGCGAAACTCATGTGCAACGGCCGCATTACGCTCGCGCGGTGCGACCGGCGTCCCGGGCGCCGCTTGATGTACGCGCGCAAGTGGAATAGCATGCTCGAAGAGAAAGCGCGAACACGCCGGAGCAAGTGATGCGGCCCGTTCCGGATGGCGTAGTTTTGAAGACGCTTGGAACTCAAGCTCGGGATGATGACTAGCGATTGGGAAAGGGGTATGACCATGGTAAACGGAAAGATTCGCGGCATGCTGATCGTAGCCCTGATGGCGGGGATGTCAATTGGAGGCGCGTGGGCATCGGGCGCAGACCCCGAGGTAACGGTGTCCATTTCGGGTTCACTGCATGAAATGCTGCCCGTGCTCGAATTGCTTCGCAACATGGGATTCGGATTCGCGTCTCCGGAAGAGGCGGAGCAGCCGCTTCGGTTGGAAGTGCATAGCGTTGTTCGCGACAGCGACCTCTTGAAGGATGTCGTTGGCGCCGGGGCCCCGGCCGCCGCTGCACAAGAGCAGGAAGCCGCCGCGGCGGAACCGGTCCCTGCCGACAAGCTTGGCCTGTACCAGGGACAGGTCGAGCCCGCCACGGCCGCGCCCGGGGCCGGCGTCACCATTTCGGTCCTGGCGGTGGACCCGAACCGGGCCATCGACACGATGGGCGCGCAGATTGTGGGCGTTGAGAACGCGCATGCCGACCTCTATGACGACGGTACGCACGGCGATGGCGCCGCAAAAGATGGCGTTTGGACTTGTTCGGTGAGCCTGCCCGCCGAGATGCTCACAGGAGAGCACCACGTCGAGGTGACCGCGTACGACGCATACGGGGACCCCGTGAACGGAGAAAACGGCGAACCGTTACGCGCCCGGATTCCGCTCACCATCGCTAAATAGGGCGCGGCAGCACATGATACGAAACGTTATCTCAGAGGAGATGTAATGATCCCGCCGAAAGCCATAGAAAAACTGAGACAGCGGATAGCCTTGCTCGGCGAGTGGCGTTATGCGAAGGCCGCGGACGTTCCTCTCGAGGCCGCGGAAACGATGGAGCACCTGCGGGTGCCCCCGGGCACGAAAAGTGACACTGGGCCGCGGTTCAAGGCGGCGCCGATTGGCAGCCGGTGGGGCCAGGAATGGGGAACGGTGTGGTTCCGGGGCGAGACGCGCATCCCGCCGGAATGCGCCGGGCGGCGGGTTTACTACCGCATGGATTCGTTTGCGGACAAGCTCCTCTTCGTGAACGGCAAGCCTTTCGCGGGAATGAACCCCTGGCATCGCGAGGCGCTGCTGGCCGCGCCGGCGACGGGCCGCGAGCGGTTCGTGTTTCACATTGATCAATACACGGGCCACCGCATTCCGAACGTGCGGCCTACCAATCCCTACGTGTATTTTCATCAGTTCACGGGCGCCGACCCCGGCCAGGCGCCTCCGCTCGAACTGGAGGCCAGCGAACTGGTCGTTGAACGCGAAGCCACGGCGTCGTTGCATTACGGCGCCGACGTTCTGTTACGGACCGCTCTTACGCTCGATACGAACTCGTTGCGGCGCGCGCGCATCATCGACGAATTGAACCGCGCCATGGATCTGATTCCGATCCACTGGGAGAGCGATGGCGAGTTGGAAGAAGCGGCGAAGCTGGCGGGGCGCATCCTCGCGCCCTTGTTGGCGGCGCCGAATGGCCCGACCACCCCGATGGTGGGCCTGGCGGGGCACACGCATATTGACGTGGGCTGGCTCTGGCCGATCGCCGAGTCGACCCGGAAAGCGGCGAAGACCTTCTCGGGCATGCTGCACCTGATGGACCATTACCCCGAGATGCGGTTTCTGCAGTCGCAGCCGGTTCTGATTGATTTGATACAGCGCGAGTACCCGGACATCGTGAAACGGATTCAGGGGGAAGTGAAGACGGGCCGTTGGGAGCCGAATGGCGGCATGTGGGCCGAGGCCGACTGCAACCTTACGAGCGGCGAGTCGCTTGTGCGGCAAATCCTCGAAGGACACAAAAAGACCCGGGAGCTATTCGACTACAGGAGCGACACGCTCTGGCTTCCGGACGTGTTCGGCTATTCGGCGGCATTGCCGCAGATTCTCAAGAAATGCGGCATCCTCAACTTTGTTACGAGCAAGATCAACTGGAACGACACCACGCGGTTTCCCTACGACACGTTCTGGTGGCAGGGTATCGACGGCAGCCAGGTTTTCACCCACTACATCACCTGCCGGAACGGCGGCTACAACGCTGAGGTGGGTCCGGAGATTTCGAAGGACTGCTGGGACCAGGTGCAGCAAAAAGAGCTCCAGGACGCCACGCTGTCGTCGATCGGATACGGAGACGGGGGTGGGGGCGTCACGCGGGAGATGTGCGAGCGGGCTCGCCGGATGAACGACCTCGAGGGATGCGTCAAGACGGCGTTCGTCAATGTGTCGGAGTTTCTGGCGCGGTTGCGCGAGCAGAAGGTGAAACGCCCGCGGTGGGTTGGCGAGCTTTACCTGGAGACACATCGCGGCACGTACACGAGCCAGGCGCGGACCAAGCGGCACAACCGCAGGCTCGAGCTTCTGTTGCGCGAAGTCGAACTGGTGTCGGTTCAGGCGATGCGGTACGGGCTCAAGTACCCTGCCAAGAAGCTCGAGCGTCTCTGGCGGACGTTGCTGACCCATCAGTTCCACGACATCTTGCCGGGGTCTTCGATCCGGCGGGTTTACGATGACGCCGAAGCGGCGTATGCAGGGATGGAGAAAGACCTCGGCAATCTCAAGCGGAAAGCCCTCAAGACTCTGGCGGAACACGTGGACACGAGCAGGACGGGGACCCCGTATCTGGTCTCGAACAGCCTTTCGTGGGCGCGTGAGGGGTTGATCTTCGTCAAATGCGACAAGGGGCTCGTTGTGGACGACGCCGACGGGGAACCCGTTCCTTGCCAATGGGTGTGTGACGGCAAGACGCGGGGGCTGGCCATTGCCGTGACCGCCGACGCGCTCAGCGTGGCGCCGATCTATCTGCGGCAAGGGGCCGATGCGCCGATGTCGCCTTTCGCGAATCATGACCGCGCCCTCGAGACGCCTTATTACAGAGTGAAGTTCGATGCGTCGGGGAAGATCACGAGCTTGATTGATCGTTCCGTGGATCGCGAGCTGGTAAAGCAGGGGCGCCGCCTGAATGATTTCTATACGGCCGAGGACGTGCCCGTCACCTGGGATGCGTGGGACATCGATCTCTTCTACCGCGACAAGGTTGTCCCGCAGGACCGTCTGGTCTCACGCGAGGTCGTGACGGAGGGGCCGTTGTTCATAACGATACGGTCGACGTACGAAATCGGCCGCCGGTCGGAGCTGGTTCAGGAGATGACGTTTTATGCGGCCTCCCCGCGGATCGATTTCAAGACGCGGGTGGATTGGCAGGAGACGCACACGCTGTTAAAGGTGGGATTTCCTCTGGACCTGAACGCGCCGGTGTTTCGAAGCGAGATTCAGTTTGGGCATGTTATCCGCAACACGCACAGCAACACGCCGCACGATCGGGCGCAGTTCGAGGTTTGTGCGCACAAATGGGTGGACCTTTCCGAGGGGGACTACGGCGTGGCGTTGTTGAATGATGGCAAGTACGGCCACGACACCCTCGACAACATGTTGTCGCTGACCCTGTTGAAATCGCCGGTGTCGCCCGATCCGCAAGCAGACCGGGGCGAACATACGTTTACCTACGCGTTATTGCCGCACCTGGGCGGGTTCATGGCGGACGAGGTGGTGCGCGAAGCGTACAATCTGAACGTGCCGCTGTCGTTCGTCACGGCTGGGCACGGCGCGGCAGAGGCGAAAGCCATACGGTTCTGCTCGGTATCCAATCCGAACGTGGTGGTGGAAACGGTCAAGAAAGCCGAAAACAGTGACGCGGTCATCATGCGTTTGTACGAGGCGGGCAATAGCCGGGGTCAAACCACGCTGACGTTCGACCGCCGCGTCAAGCAGGCCTGCGAATGCAATCTTCTCGAAGAAGGTGAGCTGCCCGTGAAGGTCCGGCGGCGTAGCGTGACTGTTCCGGTCGCGCCCTTTGAGATCAAGACACTCAGGATCGTCTTCGACTAGCCCGGCGGGACTTCTCGAGATCGCCCCGGGATTGACAGGGCCGAGACCCGCGTGGCTGACGGGGGGCGCCATCGCCCCGAGGGTAGGGGCGTTCCGCTGTGGCGCGGTTTCCCGACCGCGCCACTCTTACGACCGCAAGGTCTCCAAGACATCAAGGTGCGCGGGCGTGTCCGCCCGCGGCGCGATCAATGGGCCGGCAGGAAAACCGGCCCTACGTTGGGGGCGGGCGGGAAAACCCGCCTGTGTGCCCTGTCCCGGAGCCGTCTGACATCCACTTCGCGGGGCCGTTCCTCATTTCGTAATACATTGTATTTCAACCATTTCCGTGCAAAGCTGCCGCGCGGTCACGGGCAACACTCGCCCTAAAGAGGCGGAAGTGGTTGAAGAACAATGAGGAACGGATATGGCACGCTGGTTTGACCGGTTTTGGAGCAGGGCGTGGCGTGACACGCGCGCGCAGGCGCCAATGCGCGCGGAAACGTTTCGCGAGATTCCCTCGCGCACGTTTGCGGTACCCGAGGATGTCACGCGGTTGCAGGGGGCCGTCGGCGGTTTTATTCGCCTGCCCAACGAAACGCCTTTCTACATGCTGGAGGTGTACCGTTTCCTGCGCGACGCCATCCCCGACATCTCGGACGCGGTCTGGACATGGAAGCGGCTGTGCCAGACCGGTTACGACATCGAGGTCGTGAATTCCTCCTCGTCCCAGGCGGAGAAGCGCGCGGAACGGCTCCTCGAAGACTTGAACAAGCGCGTGAACAGCGGCGACCGGGGGATGGACGGCCTGCTCGACATTTTCTACACCTCGCTGTTCACCTACGGGGCGGCGGCCGTAGAGATCGTGTTGTCGCAGAGCCGCGAATCGATCTGGGACGTAGTGCCCGTCGACGTGTGGACCGTGCGGTTCCGGCGCGAGAAGGACGGATTGCATCCGTACCAGGTTCACGAGGGCCGGGAGATCCCTCTGTCGAAGGACCGGTTTGTCTACGTGGGGCTTGATCGCGACGGCACCAATCCATACGGGCGGTCCATGCTGCGCGCGATTCCGTTCGTGGTCAAGATTCAGCAGCGCCTGCTCGAAGACATGGCGAAGGCGACGCACAACGCGGGCTGGGCGAAGCTGCACGTGCAGTACACGCCGGAAGAGCGGCTTCGCGGGGAATCCGTTGAGGCCTATCGCGAACGCATCGAGGCGAATTTCGAGAATCTCCGCAAGAAGCTCAGCAACATCGAGACGGACCAGAACCTGGTGACCTTCGACAACGTGAGCGTGTCCCTGGTTCGCGGGGAGCAGCGGTCGCAGGTCTTCTACCAGAACCACAAGGCCATCGAGGAACAGGTCATCACGGGCATGCACCTGATGCCGATCTTGCTGGGGCGGAATTACGGCACCACCGAGACCTACGGCACGGCGCAGTTCGAGATCATCACCCGCCAGGTGATGTCCGTGAACCGGTGCGTCAAACGCCTCCTCGAACGGCTTTACAACTTCGAGCTGGCGCTCATGTGGGGCAGCGCGCAGGCGAAAGTGCACATGCGCAGCCACCGCACCGCGGATATCGTGCGGGAAGCGGAGGCGCGCCGCCGCGAAATCGAAAACGCTGTCTTGCTGCGCGACGCGGGCTTCATCACGCACGAGAAAGCCGCGGAATCGCTTGGCATCAAAGTTTCCTGAGGCACGAACACCGTTGAAAGGAACTCGTATGGAACTGGAACCGTTTGTTTTCCGGCACGAAGGGGCCCTCGTGGGGACCCGCGCGAGCGGTACGCTGCACGACGCGCTCGAGGAGGTCAACTCCTTCACGCTCCGCCCACTGTCGCACGAGGAATTCGCCGTATTCACGCTCGACTTGTGCAATAACCAGATCGACCGGCATTTCAGCCGCTTTCCCGAAGATGAATTGGCGCGAATCAACGCGCTGGTGCCGGGCCGCCCGCTCATGGAACGCCATGACGTGCGCGGCTCGCTGCCCCGCGGCACGTTCTTCCGCTCGCAACTCCACCGCGACGAGGACCGGCTCTCCGTGCGGCCGGACGTGTACGTGTTGCGGACGAAAGACAACCAGGATTTCATTTTGAACATCGAGGGCGGGGTATACCGCGAGACGTCGATCGGTTTCTCGTTCCGCAAGCCCGAGTGTTCGGCGTGCGGCAAGGACTTGAGAACCTGCGACCACGTCCCGGGTCGCAGCTACAACAGTGCTTTGTGCCACTGCGTGCTGCGCGATGTGCTCGAGGTCATCGAGGGGTCGGTGGTCGCTTCGGGTTCGCAGGGAACCCGTTTCGTTTCGGGTACACGAGCACTCGAACTCGATGACGCACTCGCGGCGGGCCGGCGCGACTTTCACGCGCCCATCGAAATGTGGTCGGGTGGTTTGTGGGAGGACGAATGATGCTGAAACGGCGATGGACGTACGGCGCGTGTTTCGCGGGCGTGCTTTTGATGGGTATGAGCGCCGCGCCACGGTATCTTGAGGAGCTGCGCATCGGCGGCGGGTACGGCGATAGCGGCGGGGGTCTCGATATTGAAGCGAACGGCGACCTCTTCTCCGACGGGAACGTCGTGATCGAGGGCGACCTCACGGCCCGCGGGCGTCTGACTGCCGGAGCGCCCGGCCAGGTAATCACGACCCAGGAAGGATTTCTCGACGGGGGAAAGCTCCTTGACGATTCCGTTACCGACGCCAAGGTGAGCGATGCACTCACGGTTGGCAGCTCGGGCAGGGTAGACGGCGGCGCAATAGACATTCCCGCGGCGCAGAACGAGACCGTGGCCGACGACGCGGACACG
>DAOLNV010000006.1:45117-54657 GCA_035416745.1 Candidatus Hydrogenedentota bacterium
TATTCATGGGATTGTTGGACGTGCGAGCGTAGGGTCAGGCTACACGGCTGCTTCCACCGAAATCAGCGGTGTGCGCGGCCTCGCGCTGGCGGGTCCGATCTTTTCCAGGATGGATCGCGGCATTGGCGTCAAGGGGCAGGTCGTGTTGACTCAGCCGGGGGCAGTTACTGACGCCATGGCGTTGTACGGCGGCACGGTGGGGTCGGCGAGCGATGTGACCAGCCTGTATGGATTGTATCTCGAGGACGTCACGCAGGGAACGGCGGCGAATTACGCGGTTTACACGGGTTTGGGCGCGTGCCGCTTTGGCGACGACGTAACCGTGGTTGGAGACCTGGCTGTTCAGGGCGGGTCGATCACATCGCCGGGGGATCTCGAGGTATCCGCGGATGAGGGCGCGGGCGCCGTGCGGGTCTCGGGGTCGTTGAGCACGCCCGAGGTTGCGACATTTGCCGCGGACGACACGACGCCGAGCGTCGCGGGCGCCAACATCTTCCGCGTGCCGGCTGCCTGGACCGCCGGAAATGACGTGACCCGCCTCGATGACGGCATTTCAGGACAGACCGTGATCATTATCGGGGGAGATGCGGATTGCGTGTTCACGGACAACGCCAGCCTGCATCTGGCCGGCGGATGGACCGCTCACCCCGGCGATACGCTCGTGCTCGTCTACGCGGACGGCGTGTGGCACGAACTCAGCCGGTCGGACAACTAGGAGGGCTTTTCGTGGAACAGAGCATCCTGACAAGCGCAAGGGCCGCGGCGCCGGAAGAGAACCCGGCCTGCCCCTACAAACTTGTGCACGATATTCAGTGGACGACGCTGCGCGAAGACCTGAGCGAGCTGAAAACGCGGGTGCAGCGCCTCGAGACCACCCTGGCGCGGGGCGTGACTCTGCTCGTGGCAAATCTTGTGGGCGTGATCGTGTCGCTTCTGCAACAACTTGTTTGAGCGATGGAGGTTCAGGGCATGTATTGGAAAATCACGGTTTTGCCGGGCGCCAGGGAAGCTTCGGACCCAGAGCGCGCTCCGGCCGGACGCTTTGTGCTTCAGCGGCATCACGACGGGACCGGTCCTCACTGGGATTTACGGCTCGAGCAGACGGGATACCTTGTTGGCTGGCGTCTGGAACACCCGTTCCCGGACGAGGGGTGCTGGGCCCTCGAGAAAGGCCCTCATCCCATGCGGTGGCTGGAACAGGACGGCGACGCAGCGCGGGAGGATGCCGGACTGTATACCGTGCTCGCATGGTCGAAGGATGCGCGGGAACTGCTGCTCGAGGGCCGGAAGGGCACGCGCGCGCTCCGGGCGGAGCGAATGCCGTTTCTTTCGCCGGCAGCGGCGCGGGCCCTCCAGGAGACCATGGACGAGATGGCGGTGGACGCAGCGTCGCTTCCGGCCGTCCTGCGCGACGGCGTAACGGCGCGGCGGCGGGCTATCGCGCGTTTCTGCGGCCTTGGGCGGGAACTCGACGGCAGCACGTTCGACGAGATCGTGTGGCGGCGCACGCTCGAGTCCCTGTCCCTCGACGAGCTCACCGCGCACCTTCGCGCCTACGAGGTGCGGTTTGATCACAAGTATCCCCCATCGCCTGCGTCGCACCCGGAAACGCTTCCTGACGGCGAACACGGGGCCTGGACAGAGCGCGCGATGGGCATCGTGCGCGGCGGCTGAGGGCCGTGCGCCACGGGACGCTCCCGCCCTGTCCCACAGGAGGGCGGGGCGGGGGCGTCTTTCCCAATCCAATTGAACCACAACAGGCCGCGCGCCCGGCCATTACGGCCCGGCACACGCGCGGCCGAACCACAGGAGAGTGAACCATGGCATTTGGCGATATTGGCGGCGTGGTGACCGAACTGGTCATCACGTGCAGGACCCCGGCGGCGGGCGCGGTGAGCATCGCAAAGGGCGATGCGGTCAAGCTGATCGGCGCCTACACCGTCAGCAACGATACGGACGCGGAAGACCCCGTGTTCGGAGAAGCCCTGGCTGACGCCTCGGACAACGGGGCAGCGATACCCGTTAAGGTGCGGGGCATATCCATTTTCGAATACGACGGCGAGACCCCGCCGGTGGTGGACGGCCTTGCCGGCGTGACCGCCGCGGCGGCGAACGGCAAGGTCAAAGCTCCGGCGTCCGGCAACGGCAAGGGCGTGAACCTCAAGGTGGACGCGGCGGCGGGCCTTGTCCACGTACTGCTCTAAGGAGGAACAACCGATGGCATATCGAGACGATATGGTGAAGGAGCGGGTGGCGTTCCTGAGCCAGGAGCCCGAGAAGCTGCGGCAGGTCCGCGGTTCCGGGCTTTACGAAACGCTGCAGGGCCTCGGGCTGACCCATGGCCAGTATTTTCGTGCGCTCGGCACCACCGTGCGCGACTATTGCGCCCAGGAATTCGGCATCGACCTGGACCGCATCACCGTGGACCGCTTCTTTCAGTCTGACCCCAACGCGAAATGGCTGTTTCCGGACATGGTTCGCGACGCGGTCCTGAGCGGCATGACCCGCAAGCCCGTGTACCCTGGCCTGATCATTCGCGACGAGCGGGTCGGCAGCACGGCGTTTGACGTGCCCTACGTTCGGGAAGACGAACTCGAGGAGGAGCTGCGCACCGTCGCGGAGGGCGCGGCGATCCCGGAATCGTCCATCAAGTATGGCGATCGCGTGATCAAGCTGGACAAGAAAGGGCGGGGCGTAATTGCGTCGTACGAGGTGATCCGGCGGATGTCGGTGGACATGCTCCGGGTGCATCTTCAGCGGATCGGCGAACGGCTGGGGCGCCATCTCGACGCGCGGCTGGCGGAGATCCTGGTTGCGGGCGACGCTTCCGGCAGCACGGCGCCGGTGACGCTCGACACCGCGGCGGCGGGCGTCTGGGCGTACGGCGACCTGGTGAAGGGTTTCCTGACACTGACCCTCGACCACTACTTCACGCCGACCCATATGCTGGCCAATGCGGAGCTGTGCCAGGCCATCCTCGAGATGGAAGCGTTCAAGGAGGCTGCGCTGTTCGACTTCGCGAAGACCGGCAACCTGCCCACGCCGCTGGGCACACGCCTGGTGCCGATGGCGGGCCAGCCCGCGGACAAGCTCACCATTCTCGATGCGGGGTACGCGGCCCAGAAGCTCACCGAACAAGACCTGCTGGTCGAGAGCGACAAGCTTATCAACCAGCAGTGGGACCGGACGTATCTGACCGTCGTCACCGACTTCGCGATCATCTATGAGAAGGCTCGCGTGGTGGTGCGCAGCGACTGGTCTTGAACCGAGGGGAGCGGTCCGGGCTTGGCGGATCGCTCCCTTCCCCGATTCTAATGAGGAGGCTCGAATATGGCGAGTTTTGCATCTGAAACGATGGTGCGGCTGCGCTTTCAGCTCAACGACGCGGCATCGGTTCCCGCCGAGCTCATACAGGCAGGGATTGACGACGCCCACGCCGAGCTCCTGCCATTGCTCGACCCGGCATACGGCGAAGAGCCCTATCCCGAAGCGCTTGTGCTGGGCGAAACCCTTCTGGCGGGTGCGCACGTGTATTGCGCATTGGCGGCGAAGGATGCGCACGACCAGAAAAGCGTGGTTGTGGGCGGGCAACGCATTGAAGCGGGCGAGCGGTTCGCCTCGCTTACGGCCGTGGCAAAGACCACGCGGGCCGCTGCATGGCGCCTGCTCGCGCCGTTCTTGCGGGACCATCCGCCCCACGCCCCCGCGGCCCTGACGGACACGGCGCCGGTCCTGGGAGGAACACACTGATGGCGATCACGCTCAATGGCCTGGTGCTGGACGACATGCTCGTGTCCGTGCGCGAGCAGCACGAGGAAGTCGGCGGCCGTGATGCGCGTACCATCGAGATCGCGGGACTGATCCCGGACGAAAGGTCCGTGGCAGCGATCGAGACGCGGCTCGACGCGCTTCTCGAAGCGGCATCGGCGGCGGACTATTCTGCGGAACTCTCGATCCGGGCGGGACGGCGCCTGATGGTGCGGCGCGCGGCGTTTCGCCGCGCGGTTCAGCGGGCCAGTCTCACCGGCTCGTTCACACTGCGGCTCGAAGCCCGCACGCCATTCGAGGAGGCCATGAACGTGACGGAGATTCCCTGGGCCATCATGGAGACGCCCTCCACGCGGGTTGTGGCCAGCACGGGTACGGCATTCGCCCAGCCGGTGATTCGATTGAGGGCCGGGGGGACTCTCGTGCAACCCGCCGTGAGCGACGGTAAACGGCGCATCGAGTACGACGGGGTGGTGGGCGAGGGTTCGGTCCTCCTGTTCGATGCGGTCCATGCGCGCGTGCTGCTCGAGGATGAGGATGTCACGCCCTATGCATTGGGGGAGTTCCCGCGTATTGGCCCCGGCGAAACCACGCTGACCTTCACGGACGAGCCGGCGGGCGCGCACCGGGCCGAGGCGGCGGTCGCCTACCGCGACCGGTGGTGGTAACCATGGAATACGCCGTGGAAGTATACGACCGGCGCGGCCTTCGGGTTGCCCGCTACGACCGGCTTCCCCTGATGGAAGCCACCCGCACCGCCCCGGACGAGCCGGATGTCATCGAAGGGCTTCTCCCCGAGGGCATCGCCGAGCTGGGACCCGGCTACCGAATCGCGGTGCTGCTCGAAGAGCAGATGTTCTGCGAGGCAGAGGTGACGTGGCTGGGACCGCAGTGGAGCGACACCAGGAAACTCATCCTCGATCGCTACGTGCCCTTCCACGAGGTCATCGCATTTCGCGCGGAACGCGATGGCGCGGACCGCAACGCGCGCGTGACCCGAGGCTACGGCCCGGGGCGCATCGACGCGATGGTCAAAGATATCATCAACGCAGCCGAGGGTCCGGTTCACTACCTCGTGGCCCACGGTGCGTACCCCGATGGCGCCGTGCGCGAATACGGGAAGTACGTTTCCCGCAAGACGCCGGCCAGCGAGCTCGGGACTGGCGGAATCGCCTCCGGCCAATGGGTCGAGACCCCCCGGCTCGATGCGAGCGCGGCGTATGCCAAAGACGGCGATACCATCGCCGGGCTGGCCGTCGACGGAATACCCTGGCCAGACCTGCGTCTGATGATGGTCGATTGCGAGGAGCTGTCGAAGAACAGCCATGCCGTTGCGCGCCATCCCGAAATTGCGGGGTGGACCGCCAGCCGCTATGCCGCGAGCGGCTACGCGCTGGCCGCGGAGGCGTCGCGGCGGACGCTCCAGAGGCTCATCGATACCAAAGGCATCGACGCGGTCGAATTGAACCCGCACCGGGGCTATGACGGCGCCTACGACGACCGCGTAGACGTCTACGGCCGCTATATCGGGCTGGTCTACGGCGGGGGCGAGTGTTTCAACGCGGCCATGGTCGAGCTGGGCGGGTCCGGCGTCTACCTTTACGAAAACGGAAGATTCCATGAGCCTGAGATGCGTCTGAAGGAGTATTTCTCGTATGCGCAACCTTGCAAGGACTCTGTAGACGGCGGCGCGGCGGCGTTGACCGCGTTCGAGGCGGACCACGGCGTTTTCGACCTGCTTACGGCATTGGCGTACGCGGGCGGGTGCGTCTGGACCACCGATACCGGCGGCGCGGTGCATTTTCGCAACGCTGAAGACTGCGATCACGTGTTGCTCTACGACCCTGTGGTCTGCGGCGCGCTGATGGCTTCCAACAGCGGCGGCATCGTCAATGCCATCTGTTTTGAGGGCAATCCCATCCTCGGGCCCATCGAAAAGACGTATGTGCGCGGAGAAAGCGCCGACGCCTTCGGTTATCGAGGCAAGGGGCTCCGTCATTTCGGCATCGTTCACGAGGATGACGCAGACCTGCTTGTGAACGGGCTCCTCGACGACCTCGCCTATCCCGAGGCGGCTGGAAGCATCACCCTGCACCACGGATGCAACGCGGTCCATGTCGGGGACCTCATCGAGATTCGCGGCGCGCCGGTGCGCCGGCTCGACCCGCCTCTCGAGAGCGAATGGGGCGGACGGTTCGCGGGGCGTCTTGTGAGACGGGTGAACCGTGTCACCCACCGGTTCTCGGGCCGCGCCGTTACGACCACGCTCGGGTGCGCGCCGCCCCTGCGCTCGGCCGCGAATCCCTTGCGGCGCATGACACAACACGAGGGGACCGAGACGTCCCTGTCTCAGTTTCGATTGGATGCCGTGTCGGCGGGCCTGGATCTGGTCCATCATCTGGATTGACTACGGAGGGCTGTCTGACGACGGCCTCAGCGGGGAACATCATGGCGATACGCGGAAAAGGATATATCAAGACTTCCTGGGCTTTTCAGGAACGGCCCGTAGCCTCGGCGAAACTCAACACGTGGGACGGCCGCATCGAGGCCGCATTCGAACTTCTTATGAATCTCGCGAGCCTGGCGTGGGGCGGCGGCGACGGCGTGCTCCGAAACGCGGCGGACGGCGATCTGGGCGTGGTGGCGGCCTCGCCGCCGGGCATGTCCGTTACGGTCTCGCCGGGGTATGCCTTTATCAACCGGTTTCCGTTCCGCCTCGAGGCCCCGGCCAGCCTGGGAGGGATTGCCGCGCCCGCGGCCTATCCGCGCATCGACCTTGTGCAGGCGCGGCTTGACACGTGGGACGTAACCATCAAGCCGGGCGCCGAGTCGGCTTCGCCCTCGCCCCGCGCGCCCGATACCGCGTGCCTCGCGCTGGCGGAGCTGTATCTGCGGCCCGGCATGACAGGGGTCCTTGATGCCGACGACGGCGTAAACGGATATATCCGGGATGTCAGAACGTATGTGTAACCGGCGAAACGACGTGCGATTGTTGACCAGCCTCGACGGGCAGGACGTGTCGCATTTCCGGCTGCGCGAATTCGAGAACGCGGCGGGGCTGGCCATGGTGCATCCGGCGCTTCTCGAATCTCTGGAGCGTACCCGGCGGGACCTCTGCGAGATGGCCGGCGAAACCGTGTGGCTCATCATCACGGACGCCGTGCGCACCGAGGCCGATCTGCGCCGCCTGGCCGCCCGCTACGGCTGGGCGGACCAAGGAGGAACGGTCGCGCGCAACTCGAAACATCTGGCGACATTCGGCGGCATCGCGGCCGACCTCGTGGCTGTGAACGCGCGAACCCGCGAACGCGTCCCCCAGAGGATTGTCGGGACCGTGTGCCGCCGCCACTTCGATTGGGTAAAGGATGACTACAACGACGGGCACGTTCATGCGGACAACCGCGACCGCGCAACCCCGCATGCGTGACCGGGAGGATACCATTCGTGACGGCAAACGACGCGATTCATACGGAGCAGGGACTTCTGCTCCTTGGCACCGTGCTGGCCGGGGTGTGGTCCCTGTTCAAATCGACCGAGCTGTATGCCCGCCTGCACCGGCGGCGCTGCGAACGCGCTCTGCTGGCCCTCGAAGCGGGCGTCATGAACACCTACGAAACCTACGTGCGTGAGATCAAGGCGTCGCGCGAAGACGGCAAGCTGACTTCCGAGGAGCGCCGTGAAGCCCGGCGCCGCGCCAAGAACTACGCCCTCGATCTGGCACGGAGCGAAGGGCTCGACATCGCCCGCGAACTCGGCCATACCTACCTGGACACATGGCTGGAACGACTCGTGCGAAAACTCAAGAACTGACCTCGTCCGCCTTCTCCCCTGCCTCACGCGGGCGCCCCGGCACCGGGGCGCCCGCCTCGCCGTCTCCCGCGCGGGACGGACCCGTGTCGTCCCGTCTTGGCCGGGCTCCCGGTGGCGTCAGTCGTTGGCGGTCACCCCTCGTTGATGGCCTGTTTGAGGCGGCGTATGGCGGCGGGGATATCGTTAAAGCCCCAGACGTTCCGGCCCATGGTGGCGCCCGCGGCGCCGGCGCGTCCCACGTCACGGGCGAGCTGGGCCGCTTCATCGAGCGTAGCGCACCGCGGCCCCCCAGCGGAGACAACCGGCACGGGGATGTCGGCTACGATGTCGCGGAACGAAGCCACATCGCCCGTATAGGGAACTTTGACGAGATCGGCGCCCATTTCGAACCCGGCGCGGGCCGCGTAATGAACGTGCTCGGGGTCGTGCACCACCGAGTGCTTCTCGTCGCCGCTCTCGAGGGGATAGATGTGCGGGATCACAGGAAGGCCGAACGGCGCGGCGCACCGCACCACCTCGGCGAGGTGGCGCATGTAGGCGAGTTCCAAGTCGCCATACACAAACATTGCCACGGCGATCGCGTCGGCGCCGAGGCTCAGGGTCTCCTCGACGGTCGCGGTATCAGCGAAACTCGGCTCATCAGGCCGCAGGGCCATCGACTGAATGATGAGCGGGACGCGCCCCGCGTACGGGGTCATGAGGCGAATCGCGGCGCCCTTGTTCATCGTCACCGCGTCGGCCTCGCCCGCGATAACCTGTTCCAGGGTGGAAGCGATGCGCCGCAATTCCAGCGGAAAGCCTATCGGGTAGTTGATCATGTGATCGACGGCCACGGTCAGCACGCGCCGGGTCCGCCCTGCGAGAATGCGGTTCAGTCGGGTCGCTTTTCCAAGTGCGCTCACGGTATCTGCCTGCCTTTCTTCCAAACTTCCCCGGGATCGGCCTATGGTACGGCAACAGTGGCGTGTTCGCAAACATGCGGGCCTGAATCAGGCCGCCAAACGAGGCGGCCGCCCATGGCGTTTCGACAGGACTCCCGTGGGGGTCTTGGAAAACGGCGTGCCTGGCTCTGCGCTCTCTAGGCGGCCGGGGTTTGCAGCGCGTTGAGCTTGCGAAGGGCGCTGTAGCCGCTGAACATCAGGAAGAGCGCGAAGGCATGAAAACCAAGGCCCAGCCAGTCGGGTTCCCCGATGAGGAGCAGACCGATGTACAGGAGGGCGTCCAGGAGGTAAATGATCATGCCGATGACGTAGACCGGCCCATAGCCTTTGTTGGAAAGCCATCCGATGAGCACGAAAGCGGCCGCAATGGCCACACTGAATCCCAACGCGATCGCGCGCACGAACCACACGCCGAGCCCGCCGCCCATTTCTTCGACAATCACCGCTGCCAGGGCATCGATGATCGACGTGACGCCCAGACCAAAGATGAAGGACCACTTCGAACCAGAGAACATCAGGAGGGAATTGATTACGGAGAGCGCCGCTATCCAGTAGAACCAATTAGCTCCGCCGTGAAACTCCTTGAGGCGCTTCTGCAATTCGGCGTTTGGCGCCGGCCGTTCGACTACGGGAGGCTGTTCATTCATCGAGTCGCTCATTGCACGCAATTCCCCTCTGTCCGATTCACGCTATACGTAAGGAAATCCCCCTGGCTCTACGGTCCGTAGGATATCCATCTGGCGCCGGTGCGTCAACACCAAATTGCGGGAGAATTAGGGAAAGACCCGGTGTATCCCGAGACGGAAAAAGGGCCGCGACGCTTGTATGCAGCATCGCGGCCTGAGCGTGTAACCGCCCGAGTCCGCAAACCCCGATTCAGTTATTCGGTCACCGACGGCTCGCCGGCTTTGGCTTCTTGACTGGGGCACGCGTTTTGCGCGGTTCCCGTGCAAGCCGTCTTTGCGCACGCGGCGCCACTGGAACCATCGCCTCCACAGGAGGATTGCTTGAGGCCACAACC
>DAOLNV010000006.1:54757-117360 GCA_035416745.1 Candidatus Hydrogenedentota bacterium
CGGCGGCGTACTCGGCCATGACCGCTTGGCGGCGGCCCTCCCGGGTGCTCAGGTCGGCCGTCTCGTCGGCTTTGGCCCGGCTACAACAACTGCCTTGGGTTTCGTTCGACGCGGTGGCAATTGCGGCCGCTTTGGCCATGCCGCAGCTTGAACCTGCCGACACAGGACACGCGCCCGCGCCTGTGTTGTCGGCGCCCTCGCTCAGAGCTTGTTGCCCGGCAAGCCCGAAGGCTACGGCAGCGATGCCAATGACAAATACGAACACAAATGGTTTCAATTTTCGCATAAACCGGACTCTCCTGTTCGATCATTTTGCCATTTTTCTGTTGTGCGTAAGTAAACGCTGGCGCGTGGGCTTTCATTCCGATAGAGAAAGGGCCTCATTGGAGACGAGGCCCTCTTACCGTTTACTCGCGGAACTACTTTGCGCCTGCCCACTCGGCTTTCGGGGGGGTGACATAGTCCGCATAGCGGTCTCCGACTTTGGCTTGCGCGGCATCACCCGAATGGATGTATACGCGGTAGGCGAACACAAGTGCTTCGCCGTTTTTCAACAGGTAATCCCCGTTTTCTTCTCCTTTGGTGAAATGATTCAGCCCGAAACAGTTCGCGCCCATCAGTCCGTAGTCTCGAACGTGCCAGCGGGATGGATACCGCAGGTTGGCGGGGTTGTCAAACACGGCGATGCCGCGCAGGCCGGCGCCCTCGAGCGTGCCCGAGTAATCGCACCACGCGGAGGGCTTGCCCCAGCACGCCTCCATGCCTTTGAGACCCTCGGCGTTGGTGATGACGCCGGTGCCGTTCTTCTCGATCATCGCGTCGCGCATTCGCAGCGATACAATGCCGCCTTCCTTGGTGTCGCCGAATTTTGCGTCGCCGTACGCCGCGGTGAACTGCACTTTGACGTCGACCATCTTCATGCTCTCAGGCGTATTGTAAAAACGGTATTCGCGGTTTTCCGCGATGACTGGATTATGGTCCTTGTCCTGCCAGGTGTTCTTGGCCACGATCCATCCGTATGCGCCGCCCGAACCGCTGGCTACGGAATCCGAATGCTGATAGCCCGACTTCTCTCCCGTCTCGGCCCAGCAATCCACGCCGTTGATGTCGCCGTAGGCGGTCCAGAACGATTTCTGGTGCACGTGGTCTTCGGTTACGACCTTTTCGCCCATTGGCCAGTCGCGAGTGACGCCCACGCCGCCCTCGGACAGCACGGGCCACAGGAATGGCTTGCGGTTATCGTTGCTGTATGTGTAGGTGGTGAAAGGTTTGCCGCCGACGATGATGTCCAGTGCGTCGGCGTTTTCCTTCTTGACTACCTGGACCGCGGGGGGAACGGCGTCTTCCTTCAGCTGTACGACGTAGTCGAGTTCCTGGTTGGGGGTCGCGCCCTCGGGAACGAACACGAACTCGCCCTCACGAACGGTGGCCGGAAACTCTTTGCCCGTCTTCGATTCCACTACGATGACGCGCTGGTTGTCGGCCGGTTGGGGGCCGTCGTACGGCAGCGCCACGGGCGCCCATTGGCTGGGGTGTTCGCCCGCCCTCAGGTGAATCTGACGGCCATCCAAACCCTGGGCGCCGGCCACGCAGCCCAGCAACGTCAGCGTTAAGGTAAGACACAGGAAGATTCGCATGGGACGTTCCCTTTCAGTTGGTTACTCTTGT
Organism: Candidatus Hydrogenedentota bacterium; assembly: GCA_035416745.1. NCBI lineage: Bacteria > Pseudomonadati > Candidatus Hydrogenedentota > Candidatus Hydrogenedentota bacterium. The sequence continues at coordinate 56,426 of DAOLNV010000006.1, forward strand.
TCCGCCGGTTTTGGAAAACAGGACGCTTGTCCGCAGCGGGACAGAACCCCTTTACTTTAGCAAACGACGGTCCCCGCCGCAAAGCGGCACGTGCGGCTTTCCCAGCCGTCTTCGGCAACGCCTGTTGGGCTAGACGCGGCCATGCAGGAAATAAGTTCCCTTTTTGGCTGTCCTTACCATATTCTCACTATTAGGAGGGATGGTTGACTTTGGCCGGGGTTCTGAAGTAAAGTAGAGCACAACACGCGGGGAGGGCGTGGCGCCGCCTCCGTTTGAACCTGCCAGGGGAGCAGCTCGGGCAAGTTCCGGGCGGCAGTGAGGCCATATAAAGCGAAAGGGGACCAATCCGTGTTACCTACACAACGCGACCACTCGGGAGGGCGGCGTCGCGGGCAGCGGGGAGGCTTTACGCTGGTAGAAGTCCTCGTCGCCCTTGCGGTCATGAGCGCCGCAACGTGGATCATCATCTCCCTCTTCACAAGCAGCGTTAAGCTGGAGAAGAACGCGCGTTCGATGCGCGTCGCGGCGGACCTGGCCCGTGCCCGCCTGGCGGACATCACGGCGCGGCCGGAAGCCTATGTGTGGCCCGCGGCTGAGGCAGTCACGGCGGAGCAAGGCGCTCCCCTCACGTTGAAGTCGGAGCAGGAGGCGAGTTTTTTCGCGATGCCCGCGGTTTTGCCTTCCAATCCGATTGCCGCCAATAGCGAGAAGAACTTCTACGACAACTTTACGTGGGAAGCGTATGTGACACGACCGCCGGCGGGGCGCGGATACTACGACATCCTTGTGGTTGTGGGCTGGCAGGAGGCCAACCGCTCGCAGCAGCTCATATTGACCGGCAGCATTCCTACAGCGATGGCAAAGGAGGCCTCATGATGGATGCGCGGCGCAATCGGGGGTTTACCCTGGTCGAGTTGATTCTTGTCATCGCGATTCTGGGCGTCTTGAGTACGATAGGCGTGGTGATGTTCGGGCGCATCAACAACCTGTGGACCCAAACGCGGAACAAGACCGAACTGGATGCGCGGGCCGAATATGCCCTTGAACAGGTTCGCCAGGATATAGCGGCGTTTGTATCGCCCGCGCTCACGGGGGCCCCTCTGCAAGGTGTGGACAGCGTGGCGTCTGATCCGGCATTTCCGGGGGTGAAGCTGGCGTCGGACAGCCTGCTTATTCCGATACGGGGCACGACGCCCGCGGGCGGCGAGGTGCTGGCGGCGGTGAAATATGCCGTGGTGGCCGAAAGCGGCACCCGGATCTTGACGCGCGCTCCCATGGGGCTTTATGGCGAAGCGGGTGAGGCGAAGTCCACGGAGGTTACAGAGGGCGTGGCGCAGTTCAATGTGCAATATGCAGGACCGGAGGGACAGTGGCAGGATGCCTGGGACGGGGCGCAGCCTCCTTCGGCCGTGCGTGTATCGCTGGTAGTGGCAGAACCCGGGCGTCCGGAACGGCAAGTGGCCCGCGAGGCCATCTTTGCCGTGCACGTGAACTGAGGTGTCTTGTATGAACATGGCCAGACAGAATAACAACCGGCGCGGCGCCGCATTGGTCCTTGCCGTGGGCCTGCTTGCGATATTTGCGGCCCTTGGCACCACTTATGTGGCGTACATGACCCTCGAACAGCGGCGTTCGAATGATTACGTCGCGAAAGTGCGGGCCCGGCAAATGGCTGACAGCGCCATCTGGGCCAGTGTTGGCGAGATTCAAGCGGCGCTGGCCGGCGGCGAAACCCCTGCGATGGGTCCGCGGGAAGAAGAACTGGTTCCCGTGTACCAGAAGGTGTTGGCGAAGAGCACTCCTGTGGCCTGGGAGCGCCGCGACGGCCGCGTGCTGGTCTCCGTGGAAGACGAGTCGGCCAAACTCAATATCAACCATGCCTCGCCCCGCGTTCTCCAGGCAATGTTGGCTATTGACGGGCAGCTGGCCCGCACCATTCGGAGCCGGGTGCCTCGCCCCGGCGAGGCGCCCTCGAAGGACCAGCAATGGTTCTCGAGCGTGGACGGATTGGTTGCACGCGGATTCCTGACGCGCGATGCCTTGAATCAGGTCGAACCGCGGCCGGGCGCCTTGTTAACGGCCCATTCTGTAGCGGACAATCTGAACCCCCGGGCATATATCAACGTCAATGCCGCCCCCAAAGAGGTGCTGGCGGCTTTGTTTAACCCTGAGACGGCCGAGCGCATCGTGACCGCTCGCGCCCAGCAGCCGCTGATGGACTTCGCGGGGCTGCTCGAGGCCACCCAAGCGGACCCGGCGACGTTCAACCTTGAGGTCCCGGCGGACGGCGCCGCGCCTACCGAGATCGCGTTCCAATCGCGCAGTTTTCGGATAGTCTGCACGGCAGAAGCACGAAAAGCAGGGGAAGTTCAAGCGGCGTGCCGCGTGGAAGCGGTCGTCGTGTTATCGGACACGGGAGTCGCGGAAATCACATATTGGAAGGAAATGCCAGCCGTGGTCGAAGAACGCGAGACGGCGGCGTCGGGTTTGAATACACAACATCCTGTGGCGGAATCGTAAGCGCACGCGATGGAATGGAGGAACCATTACTATGCCATCCAAAGCCGACAATGCGAGAGAATCGGGCCCGAAAGCAAAACGGGTGCGGAGGCGCACGGCAACCACAGCCGCGGAAAGCACCTCGGCTGAGCTCGTGGAAGAAATGACCGGCGCCGAAGAGAGCGCGCCGAAGAAGCGAGCGGCGGCCCATAGGGTCACGGCTGTGCGCGACACTTCCGGGCCGCGGGGCAGAAGCCTGCTGGGCTCGTCAGTGCGGCGCAAAGACATCACGGTGTTCCTGCGCCAGCTGGTTATGTTGCTGGAGGCAGGCACGCCTCTGCTGAAGTCACTCAAGACGCTGTCGCGCCGTCTCGAGAGCCGGGGCATCCGCAACATGGTCCAGGATATCGCCGAGCAGGTGGAAAACGGGAACCCGTTGTGGCAGGCCTTCGAGCGGCATCCTCACGAATACTTCGACACCGTGTTCGTGGCCTTGGTCAAAGCGAGTGAGGCCAGCGGTACCCTGGTGAGCACGCTCCGCCGTCAGGCCGAGTACTACGAACGCCGCGAGATGTTGCGCCGGCGCGTCATTAGCGCCCTGGTGTACCCGGTGGTTCTGGTGGCCTTGTGCATAACCGTCCTGTTCATCATGGCGAAATTCGTGGTGCCGGCATTCAAGGAGATTTTCTCGGAGGGCGGTCTTGAGGTTACCTTGCCGGCATTCACGCAGGGGCTCATTTCGGTGCTCGAATTCCTGACGTCATGGCCGATGCTGATCGTGATTGGGGTGATTATCGGGCTGTTCATTCTTTACTTGCTGTGGCAGCGAAGCCCGGTCAACCGGTTGTTGGCTGACCGGATCAAGCTTCGCCTGCCGCTCGTGGGCAGGATCAGCCAGAAGTATGCCGTCGCTCAAATGGCAAGTTCCCTGTCCATGTTGCTGCGCAGCGGGTTGTCGATGATGGTCACCCTGGACCTGACGCGGAACGCCATCCACAACCAGGCGGTTGCGCAAGTGCTTCAACGGGTCCGGAGTTCGGTGGAGCAAGGCAGCGGGATCGAAGATCCCTTGCGCGCCGAGCCTAAGGTGATCCCGCCGGTGGTGACGGACATGCTGGTCACGGGCGAAGAAGCCGGTCAACTGGACCAAGTGGCGGAGCATATCGCCCAAACATACGAAGAAGAGGTCCAGCTTGACATCAACACACTGACCGACCTTCTGCCGGTCTTCCTCGTAATAGTCCTCGGTGCCGCGGTTATGATGCTCGTTCTGGGCTTCTTCCTGCCGCTGATTTCGAGTATCGATCAGTTGACCTCAGCCGCCTAAAGAGTTATCATCTCAACGACTTGAGGCGGGGCCGGACTTGTCACGGCCCCGCCTCTGCGTTATGCTGGTGGCAGCCGATTGGACTATGATGGGCATGGCGCCCTTGAGCGTTTGGGCCCCGGGGCGACGGAAGAGGTGCCGGTAGTGAATGTTACGGAACTGCTTGAGGAACGTGCGCGGCAGTACGGGCAGCGGACCTTCCTCATTTGTGAAGATACGAACTACTCGTTCGAGACAATTTGCGAGAACAGCGCCCGAGTTGCGGTAAATCTTGCCGCGCACGGTGTGGGACGGGGCGACAAGGTCGTCTTGCTCATGGGCAACTCGCTCGAGTTTCTGTACGTGTTCCTGGGCGCGGGGCGAATCGGGGCGGTGATCGTACCCGTGAATCCCACGCTCAAGCCGGACGAGATCTCCCATATAACCAACAACTCCGAGGCCGAGACGCTCATCACCATTCCCGAGCTGGCGTCCGCGCTCCCGGTGCTCCGCGGATTCATTCCCGGGGTGAAACGCTTCTTCGTGGTGGGCGGCGCTACGGAGTGCGCGGAGTCGTTCTCGGAGCTGATGAGACCCGTTACTGAGGTGCCGCCTATCGTGGCCGAGCGGGACGATGCGGCCGCGCTCATTTACACGTCGGGCACGACGGGCATGCCCAAGGGCGTAATCCTGACGCACGGCAACTATCTCGCCAATGCCCATATGCTGGTGCGTGCGCAGACCGTGACCGAGGACGACCGGTTCTTCTGCGTTTTGCCGCTGTTTCACGTCAATGCCCAGGTCGTGACCATCCTGACGCCGCTGATGGCGGGCGCGTCGGTCGTGCTGATGAAGAAATTCAATCCTTTCGCCATACTGCCCATGATCCAGAAGTACCGCCCGACCATCATGAGTGCGGTCCCCACGATCTACAATGTGATGTCCCGGATGGCGAAGGCGCAGGAGTTTGACCTTTCATCGATCCGTTCGTTTGCTACGGGCGCCGCGCCGATGCCCGAGGAAACATTTCGCGAAGCTGCGCGCACGCTGAAACGGCCGATAGTTGCGGGGTACGGCCTGACCGAGGCCACCTGCGCCAGCGCTGTGGCCGACGCCCGGGACCCCATCCGGTGGAATTCGGTGGGAAGCCCTCTGCCGTTCACCCTCATGCGCGTGATTGACGAGAACGGCGCCGACGTGCCCTATGGCGAGATTGGCGAAATCCTCATAGCGGGCCCGACGGTCATGAAGGGGTATTATAAGGACCCCGAAGCCACCGCGGAAGTGCTGCGCGACGGCTGGCTTCATACGGGGGACCTCGGCCGTTTCGACGAAGACGGTTACCTCTACATCGTGGGCCGTGTGAAAGACATGATTATCCGCGGGGGCCAGAACATCTATCCGCAACAAGTCGAGGATGTCATCTCGCGGCTGCCGGGGGTTGAAGAGTGCTGCGTGGTTGGGGTCGAGGAGGCCCGCTGGGGCCAGGAAGTGCTCGCGGTCGTCAAGCGTACCGAGAACATCAACCTCGCCGAGAGCGATGTGATCAAACACTGCCGCCAATACCTCGCCAGATATAAGTGTCCGGCGTTTGTGCGGTTCGTAGACGAATTGCCCAAGACGCCGACGGGCAAGATCAAGAAGATGGAAGTGGCCGCCAGTTTCGCGGATATTGCGAAAAGCGTGTAGTTTCAGCGCTGTCCCGGGAGGCCGGGACCACTGGCAGGATGCGTGGGGAGCGCCATGCGCATGGGAACACTGCTCTGGCGAGCAGAGGCAGTCCCGTGTGCAAGGGTGGAAGGCCGAGTTCGTTGTACGGAGCGCCAACCGAAGGAATACCAAACCGATAGAGAGGACGTGACCATGGTGCGCAAACAGTTCTTGTATGGTGTCGTTACGCTGGCGGTTGTATTCGGCGTTTGCGGATGCGCCGGCATGCAGAAAGGCCCCTCGGACCAGGAACTCATCCAGCAGACCCTCATCAGATGGAAATCGGGTATCGAGAGCCACAATGTCGATGAGATGATGGCCGTGATCTCGGAGGAATTCGTCAGCGATGAGGGCGGCAGCAAAGCCGATTTTCGCGAATATGTCGCGGGGCTCATCGATGATGGCACGTTCTCCGGCGCACAGCTGGACATCGAACGTCCCACAGTCACCGTCGAAGGCGACATGGCCACGGTGGAGAACGCCGGTCTCCACGGCGACCGCGGCAGCGTCGTTCTAGATATGGATCTCAAGAAAGAGGCCGACGGAGTGTGGCGCATCGTCGGCATTCAGGCGTACTGAGGATTGTGGAGACGTGCATCGGAGCGCACTGGCTTATGGCGAGGATGGCGCCCCGGCACTTATGAAACTCACGGGACCTATGCGCCCCATAAGCCGCACAGGTCCCATTCGTCTGATGAGTATTGTGTCCGCGGAAACTGTTCAGTGGTGCGAGAAGCAGCGTTCCATGGAGAAGACCATGGCTGCGTTGGCTTCGTTGCACGCGAGGATAGCATCGTAGTCGTTGACGCTGCCTCCTGGCTGTACGATGGCCGAAACGCCTTTTTTGGTGGCGGCGTCGACGGCGTCGCGGAACGGGAAGAACCCGTCGGATGACATCACGGCGCCGTCCATGGTTTCGGCGCCAGTGTATTTGTTGGCGGCTTTGATGACGGCCTGCTCGACCGCTCCCACGCGGTCCTGTTCGCCGGTGCCGACGGCGAGGGTCTGGCCGTTCCTGGCGATGACGCAGCCGTTGGACCGCACGTGGATGTTGACGTACCAGGCGAAGAGCAGGTCGTCGAGCTCGCGCGTTGTGGGTTTTCGGGCGATTTCGATGCGGCCCTTCTTGGCATGGTCACAATAGGCGGGCACGAGATCTTGCGGACCCTTGACGCGGGAAAGGTAGGGGGTTGCCAGCACCACGCTTCCGTCGTCGAACACCTTCATTTCGAACACCTCAGTGCCGTCTTCGATAAACTTGGGCAGTCCTGAAAAATCGGGCAGTTTGACGATGCGAATTTCCTTATTGCGCTTGAACCGGTCGAAGTCCTGAAAGGTCTCGAGCGCTTCGGGCGTAAACGCGGGCGCGGCCACGCCTTCGACGACGGTCTGCATGATCTCGGCGGCGGTATCGGCATCGACCGCTGTGTTGAAGGCCACGACGCTGCCGAAGGCCGCCTGGGCGTCGGCATCGCGGGCGCGCTGGTACACCTCGACGAGCGGCATCTCCTGGACCTGGATCGCGGCCCCCGAGGGGTTGCAGTGTTTCATGACCGCGCACGCCGGGCGGCGCAGATACTTGAGGATGCCGACCGCGTGGTGCATGTCCTCGATGTTGGTTTGCGACAGGCCGCTCTTGCCGGTCTTGAGGAGCTCGTAGGCGCCCAGGACCAGGTTCTTGCCAGCGGTGGGCCGGTAGAACGCCGCGGGCTGGTGGGGGTTTGTGCCGTACCGCAGGTCCTCGACCTTGGTGTATGCGCGCCCCAGCAGCTCTATGGTGTCTGGGAAATTGCCCTCGGTTCGCGTGCGGTACATCTGCTTGAGATCTTTTTCCGCCATGAGTCTTCCTCCTGCTTGCGGAGCCCCTGAAAACAGCAACGCCTGAGCCACTGGTTTCAGTGCCCAGGCGAACGGCAAGTTTTCTGTACGGGCCGCTTCCCCGTGGTTGTTTCCACGCCAAGTCGCCAGTAACGGCCGCGCCACTCTCGTACCCGGGCGCTTCGCGCTCCGGGCGCGCCGGTCCTGCGCCAGGACCAGCGCCGCCAATGTGCCACAGCCGCGACCGGGAAGTCAATTTGAGGCCTCCAAGAACCTTGCGGGGCCATGGTTCCGGTTCGTTCAGCCATCTCCCGCTTCGGATATCACGTCGAGGGCTTTCGGAACGCCCCCGGTTCCGCGCCGCAAGGCCGTCCGTCAATCCGTGTCTTTGGCCCGTCTGTATTGATACCGGGACCATTCCGCCGACGCCATTGCCTCTCACTTCGCCGGAGGGACGTCGGTATACGGGTTGAGTCCGAACCACCGTTTGCTGCCGCTGCCTTTCGACTCGACGGCGAAGGTGCAGGGTTTGCCTGGCTCGAGGAGCGTCGAAGGGACGATGACGAAGAATACGCCCGCGGTATCCTGGTCGAGCTGGCGTTTCGGCAAGAAGACCAGCGAAATGCCCGACGCGTCGTCCTTCCACTGGCGGGAGGCGTCCGTGACGTCGAAATCGGTCACGCGTTTCCCGTTGACGCAGAACGCGAACCCGGGGGTTTCGGGTTCGGAGCGCCACCCGAGCCCGCCTGCAAACACGAAGGTGACGTGCTCGCTTTCGAGGGTCTGGGGCACGGGGGCGGAGGTCCATTCGAGCCGGTTGGTATCCGCGGATTGGCGCACAATGAAATACGGGGCCTCATCTTCGCGATAGCTGGGCCACGGCTGGCCCTTTTCAGCGTTTGACGCGGCGAACCCGGCCACAAACGGCCCGGTCATTGGCGGGGCTTCGACGGCGCGCTCTTCGAAATAGGCCGCAGGCCACTCGGCCTTGGGACGCGGCAGCGAGGCCGCATGTTCGAGCAGCCGCGCTTTGAGCCAAGCCCTCTCGGGTGCGTTTTCACTGGTACGCTCGAGGTTCAGTCCGCTGATGATGATCGAGCCCTCGCCCACCCGCATCTCGAAGAGCAGGGCCTTCTCGCGGCAAAGATTGTGAACGTCGACGGCTCGCACCAGGATATCCGGCCGCGCGGGACAGTCATCGAGCAGGAATGCCCGACCGCTTTCGAGCAGACGGTACCATCCGTTGTCGCACCAGCCCTCGGGCGCCATGCCTTCCGTAACCGGATTATCGGCGACGACCGTTCCCACGTTGCTGTCGCGGGCGGAGCCGAGCCACCACGTGGTCTTGAAACGGCTGTTCACGGAGGGGAGCACCCCGTCGGGGTTCAGGAGAAGCATACAGGCGCCTCCTTTGACAGCGTCGAGCAACTTCCGGGAGAGGGTGGTGGTCACGTACGCGGCCGAGGTGGGCAACGGCGCTTCAGCGGGAACCGGTTTCGCGCCGAACTCGGTCAGACCGTCCAGGCACTCGCCGGTAGCGTATACGGGCCGTTCGAGGGCCGCCCCGGCCTCGCGCGGATAGACCCACGTGGTCCACGCATTCTCGACCGAGCGCGACGGCGTCGAGAGTTCCAGCGCGACCGACAACAGACGCGGACCCGGCGCCTCGGGACACGTGAACCGGCACGACTGCAACGGAGTCACGGCGCCTTGCGGCGGAGACGCGACGGATTGCGAATTCTCCGCGATGACTTGTCCGTCGCACTCCATCTTCCATGACAGCTTTGCCTCGGCGAGCGGCGCCTCGGCGAAATTCGACACGAGGAACGAGATGTTTACGGCGTCGCCGGCGCAATAGGTCCATTCGAGGCCGTCTTCGAGCAGCACCACGTCGTTCACGAACCGTCGCACCTTCGAGGGTTCGATGTACTGCTTGGGACGGAAATACGCCTCGACCAGCCCGTTCGAGCCTGTCCAGTAATCCTGAAACAGCCACCAGTGATGCCCCGAGATATAGGGATTCTTCCGGATTTCCTCGATATTGAGCTTATGGCAGAGGTAATAGAGCCGCTGCGAGTTTCGCACCCAGGTGTCAACCTCGCCGAGGAGGCCCTTGGCGGCCACCTTTTCCCGGGCGGCTACCAGCCAGAAGGGCTTGATGTTGTGCTCGAACATCTCGACCTGGTCGAGCATGGGGAACGTGCCGAAATTGCCGGTCTCGTGCGAGATCACGGGTTTGGGAGGCACGCCGGGAAACTCATAGAGCCCGGGGCGGTCCTGCGGGAGATTGAACACGTCGAACTGGAACGCGAAATAGTCGAGGGTGGCTCGATTGCGCTCTCCGTTGAGCCAGTTCTTCGCCGTGAGGCCATCGCTGTCGATGACCATCCGCGCCGGGTCGAGGTCCTTGGCTATACGGTACAACTCCCCGGCGATGGGGATGCCGTCGTAGAGCTCGTTGCCCATGCACCACCCGAAAACCGAGGGGTGGTTGCGCAGGCGCGTGATGACCGCCGCCCATTCGGTCTTGTAGAGTTCGAGGGCTGGGCCCTGCGCGCGCTCGTAGAACGGCCGGTACACGATGGGCAGTTCGGGCTGCACCAGAATGCCCATTTCATCGCACGCGTCGTAGTATTCGGGCGGCAGGAAATGGCTGTGATGCCGCACCCCGTTGAAACCGTATGATTTGATCACGTTCAACCGCTCGAGATAGAACTCTTTGTTCGCGGGCGGCGTCATGGTCGCCGGATAGATCGCATCGTCGCCGTAACCCCGCAGGAAGAACGGCGAGCCGTTGAGGTAGAACTGCGAGCCCCGCGTCTCGAGCGTCCGCATCCCGAAACGGACCGAGCTGCGGTCCAGCACTCCCGCTTGGTCCGTCAGGGTAATCTCCGCCGTGTAGAGGTGGGGGTGGCCGGTCGACCAGGGTTTGGGGTCCGCGACCGCCGTGCTGCTTTCCAAGACTCCCGTCTCGATACGAATCTGGTCAGGCGCGATTTCGGCGGCCTGCGCGCCCGTTGCGTCGCGGATAATCACGCGCGCGGCGTCTCCTGGCTGCGATTCACCAGCAATCCTGGCCGTAACGCGCACGTTTCCGGCGGCGTCCGCGGGCGCGAACACGTCTTCGAGCCATGTTCTCGAGCGCGCTTCGAGCGCAACATGCCCCCAAATCCCGCCCCAGGGCGTGTCCATCTCATCCATGAAATCGATGCAGCCGGAGAGGCAATCGGCGTCCCAGCGCTGTTTCGAATCGACGGCGAGCACGATGCGCACCGGTTCGCCGGGCGTGACGTGCTCCGTAATCTCGTATTCGAAGGGGGACAGGTACCCGATGTGCTCGCCCAGGTATACGCCGTTGACCCACGTTTTCGAGTACCGGTGCACGTTGCCGACACAGAGGAACAGGCGCCGTCCTTGCCATTCCCGGGGAATATCCACCACCCGCCGGTACCAGCCCGTGCCAATGAACTGGTGGCGGAGCTTTTCGGTTTCCTCCCCGAAACCCTGGGCGTCCCATGACCCGGGTACGCCGACGTGCCCGCTGAAGGCCTGCTCGCCCGCGCCCCATCCGCTTTCTTCGCCGTTATTCTCGGGGTCGAGCTGGAACTCCCATTCGCCGTCGAGCGCAAACGCCTCACGGCCGTCCGCGGCATGGGCTCCGGATGCCGCCGCCAGTGCCACGAAAAGGACCAGGCACACACGCGAAAAACAACTTGTTTCCATGATGTCCCCTTTCCTTGATTGCATCTCGGATTCCGCACCCCAATCCTCAATGTGGGCCATTATAGACCCTGACTTGTCCAAACGGCGTTACGGATTCGGCCACACGGCGGGATCGCGGTAGAAATTGACGTTCATGGCCGAGAGGCGTTCGCCGTGCTCGCGGAGGCGGGCGACGAAGTCCGGCCATTCCCGTACTGCTTTGGGCGACCACACCGCCTCGGAAAGGGCAATCAATCGGGGGAAAACCTGGTAGAAGATGCCCGGTGCCGCGAGGATTTCGCCCGTTTGCTCGAGGTGCCGCCTCGACACGTTGCCGAGCCACATGCAGCACTCGGCTCCGAGAATATGGCCGGCGTCGGCGGGGTCCAGCCCGGCCGGGATAGGCTCGAACGAATAGGTTTGCCGCACCGGCGTCTTCTCGTGAGTGTAATCGAGATAGCAATGGCTTGTCGGCGACATGACCACGTCGTGCCCCTGGCTGGCGGCTGCAATGCCGCCCTCCATGCTGCGCCACGACTGGACGGTGGCGCGCGGCGCCAACCCTCCCTCGAGAATCTCGTCCCAGCCGATGAGGCGGCGGCCGTGCTTCTCGAGGATTGCTTCGGCGCGGCGCACGAAATAGTTTTGTAGTTCCTCTTCGCTGTTGAGTCCTTCGGCCCTCATGCGCGCCTGGCACTTTGGGCAGGCCTCCCACCGGGTTTTCGGGCACTCGTCTCCCCCGATATGAATCCATGGCGACGGGAAGATCTCGACGACTTCGGCCATGACGGCTTCGATAAACGCAAAGGTCTCGTCGTTGCCCGGGCAGAACACGTCGGGGTAAATCCATTGGTCTCCCAAGACGGCCGGCTGCCCCGTACACGAGAGTCCCGGGTACGACATGAGGGCGGCGAGGCAATGTCCCGGCATTTCAATCTCGGGCACGATGGTCACGCCGCGCGCGGCGGCATACGCGGCGATCTCGCGCAGGTCCTCCTGGGTATGGTAGCCGCCGTAGCGGTCGCTTGGCTCTTTGGGAAGATAATTTGTGCGGGCGTTGGCGTTGGGCCGCCATGCGCCGACCTCGGTGAGCCGCGGCCGCGATTTGATCTCGACGCGCCAGCCCTGGTCGTCCGCGAGATGCCAATGCAGCCGGTTCAGCTTGTAATACGCGAGCAGATCGATGAACCGTTTGACGAACGCCTTGTCCTGAAAATGCCGTGCGCTGTCGAGCATGCAGCCCCGCCACCCGAAGCGGGGAGAATCCTCGAGCCGCACGCAGGGGACGGTCCACGGCACGCCGGTCACGGCCTCTCTGGATTCGATCTGCGGGGGAAGGAGTTGGCGCAAGGTCTGGCATCCGTAGAACAGGCCCGTCCGCGCTGGCGCAACAATCGCGACGCGCTCGGGCGACACCTCCATGCGGTAGCCTTCCTCGCTGAGACGCTCCAACGAGGGGTCCAGCCTCAGGATGATTGCGTTCCCGGCGTCATCGCCCGGTGGGAGAGGGAATCCGGTCGCCGGACCCAGCAGCGCTCTCAGATGGGCGGCTTCTTGCTGGGAAGTCTCGCCGGCAACAAGGACGGTTTCGTTGGTGAGCTGGAACTGCCCTTCCGCGCGCTCGACGATCGCCGGCCGAGGGATGATAGGCAGGGGATTGTCCTGAGCAGCGCTACAAACGGACCATGCCGCAAGGAACAGAGCAAACGCTGATTTCATGATTCCTCCTGGATTTTTGTCCGGGCCGCGTCTTGGGCGGACATCGATTTCCTCTGACGGCTGTATCCTACGGCCCCTGCGGCACTGTAGGGGAGCCAGGGACGGAAATCAAGCGCCCGGCGCGCATATCCGGCCGTTTTCCGGGGCAACACGGGAATCGGCTCCAGATGTTCTGGGCGGCGCATGGCGTGCGTGCACTTGGCTTTTATCCCGGCGCTTGGCTATGCTTTTTGTTGCATTGCACGGGGCGATGTGGGCCATACGGTGCAAAATCCGGAGGGGCGAGGAACCCAGCGTGTACAAACCTTTTGCCAAACGTGTTGGAAACGCGGTTCGCCTGGCCGAAGTGGTGCAGGTGCTGGTGCGCTACGGTTTTTCCGACGTGGTGCACCGTCTGGGTTTGCATGAGGGGCTGCCTGCGAAGGTGCTGCGGGGCCTGCGTCTCATCGAGGCGCCGTCCGCCGAGCTGGAGACTCAGGGCCGCCGTCTTCGGGCCGCCCTGACCGAGCTCGGCCCGACCGCGGTCAAGTTCGGGCAAATCCTGAGCACCCGCCCCGAACTGATCGGCCCGGACATGGCAAACGATCTGGGCCTTCTGCAGGACCGTGTTCGCGCGCTTGGTTTCGATAAGATCAAACCCGTGATCGAGCAAGAACTGGGCGGGCCGGTATCGGACCTCTTTGTTGAATTTGAGGAAGAAGCCGTCGCATCGGCTTCGTTGAGCCAGGTTTATCGCGCCGTGACCCGCACCGGCAAACAGGTCGCGGTCAAGGTGCAGCGTCCGGGCGTGCGCCGCATCATCGAAGCGGACCTCGTCCTCATGCAGAGCATAGCCGAATGGGTCAGCGAGCGCGTGAGCGACGTGGCGTGGATGAATCCCGCGGGCATGGTAGACGAGTTCGCCCGGTCGGTCAGGCGCGAACTTGATTTTGGTATTGAGGCCCGCATCATCGAGCGGTTTCGTAAGAACTACGAGGGCGACCCTCACGTCTTTGTGCCGTGCGTGTATACGGAACTGTCGTCCGAGCGCGTGCTGACGATGGACTGGGTGGAAGGGATTCGGGTCGACGACATTCCGCAGTATGGGCGGTTTCGGTCGAATCCACATACCGTTGCGGTGACGGGCGCGGACACGTTGTGCAAGCAGGTCTTCGAACACCGGTACTTTCACGCCGATCCTCATCCTGGGAATATCATGCTGGTGGGGGAGAACCGCATTGCGTTTCTGGATTACGGAATGGTGGGCAGTCTCGAGGAGAGCGATACGGTGGCCATCGCCGACGTGTTGCGCGCCATCTTCCGGCAGGATGCGGCGTCGGCGGTTGAAGGCATGCTGCAGTTCACCACCTCCGGCGAAACCGATGACTACGGGGTGCTGGTTCACGAGGTGGCGGACTATATCGCGTTTGACGCGGAAGCGATCATCGCGAGGGGCGAGGTGGGCAAGGCCATCGACCGGCTCACGGCGATCATGCGGAAGTACAAGCTTCAGCTTGCCCCGCGCGTGTCGCTGCTGTTGAAAGCGCTTGCGACGGTGGAATCGACAGGCCGCGCCCTGGACCCCAAAATCGATATGGTGCCGATCATCCAGCCTCATGTCGAGCGTATTGTGAAACAGCGGTTTTCGCCGGCCCAGCTTGCCCGGGAAGCCCGTCAGAATATGGTGTTGCTGATGCGTCTGGGCCGCCAGATGCCGTCGGACGCCGCGAACCTGATGCAGATGTTGCGCCGGGGGAAATTGAAGATCCAACTGAATCACGAAGGGATCAACTATCTTGCGGCGGCCATGGATCGCGCCAGCAACCGGGTGACCGTGGGGCTGATCACAGGGTCGATCATCGTCGGTTCGAGCCTCCTGCTCGCCGCCAACATCGGGGCGCGTACCCTTGGTCTCACCGGATTCATCTTCGCCGGGTTGCTGGGCCTTACGCTGGTCATCTCGATCTTGCGGTCGCGGGATATTTGACAGGAAACGTCTTGACATGCCCAACACGCTGAGAATCCGGTCCTATGCGAAGGTCAACCTCTATCTCGACGTGCTTAACCGCCGCCGGGACGGGTTCCATAACATCGAGACCATCTTTCAAACGGTTTCGCTGGCGGATGAACTGACCTTTACTGAGGCGTCCTGCGGCATCGAGCTGTGCTGCTCGCGGCCCGATCTCAGCACGGGCCCGCACAATCTGGTATGCCGTGCGGCGGCGCTCCTCCAATCGAAGACGGGGAGCGCACGGGGCGCCGTCATCCGGCTCGAAAAGAACATCCCGCTCGCGGCGGGGCTGGCTGGCGGCTCCGGCAACGCCGCCGCAACCCTCGAAGCGCTGAATCTGCTTTGGGATTTGGGCCTTTCGAGGGGGCAGTTACGCGCCTTTGGTCTTGAACTCGGCTCGGACGTCCCGTACTGCCTCGTTGGCGGCGCGCAGGGCGCGACGGGACGCGGCGAACATCTCTTTGCCCTTCCTCCGCTGCCCGAGACGTGGTGCGTGCTGGTGCATCCACCGGTACAGGTGAGCACCGCAGCCGTGTACAACAGCCCTCGGCTTCTCCGCAACGCCGAACACCCCTTTGCGGGACGGACACGCATGTTTCGGCGGGCGTTGCGGGCGTTGCGGGCGGGGGATTGGGAACAGGCCGTCTTCAACCGCATGGAAGCGCCCGTGTTCGAGCAGCACCCCGGCCTCGAAACCGTGAAACGCCGCCTTCTCAATGCCGGGTGCGCCGCGGCAGCCATGAGCGGGAGCGGGCCAACCGTGTTCGGGGTATGCGAGTCGCGTGAAGCTGCCGAAAGAACCGCGCAATCGCTAAAACCGTATGCGGTGACGGTTGTGAAGACGGTTGAGACAGGTCTGAGCCCTGTCGAGACGGTGCAATGTTAGTCGCTGGACATACGGAAGGCATCGTTACGAAACCATAGAGGAGCTTCGCGTAATCTTGACATGTTTTGCTTTGAGATGCAGCGCCGTATGCCTGGCAGCTTTCACGGCGGCGGCGGGGGAGGATGCTCCGATGCCCATCGCGTATTACGATATGACCGCCTTGAACAAGGCCGAGCTGGGCGACCCGGCTCAGGCGCGTGCCGCGTGGGATACCGCGCACCTCGTGGCGTCGATCCAGGGAATCGTGAACCGCGAAGGG
Source organism: Candidatus Hydrogenedentota bacterium (assembly GCA_035416745.1). NCBI lineage: Bacteria > Pseudomonadati > Candidatus Hydrogenedentota > Candidatus Hydrogenedentota bacterium. The sequence goes on from DAOLNV010000006.1 coordinate 72,315, forward strand.
CCGAGGCTATTTGTGCGGTTCATGGAACACCCCGACGATTTCTGGTTTGATTATTGCCGGGGTGAATCGGGGTGGCTGGCGGACCGGCCCGTCGAGACCGTTCTCTCGCTCGATGCGCTGCTGCGCCGCTTCGCGGGGGATTTCGAAGGCGTGGTGGTCTATGACGAGCGCGTGGCGGCTACCTCGAACCTGGCCAGCACCATCGCGGGCATCGAAAACCGCCTGTGCTTGCGTTATGACCCGAACCCGGGCTCGATTTATGCCGCCGTCATCGCGATGGACCTGCCGTTCGCGCGCAACATCACGCGATTGATGAATGATGACGGTTCGCCCATGTTCACGGGGGAAGGCGTCATCCCCGGCACGGATATCCCCTCGACCGGCAGCGCCAAGTGCGACGCCCACCTGTGGGCCAAGCATCACTACCTCGACACCGGGAAATGCAGCCGCGAGTTCATGGCCTATTACATCGACGCGTATTGGCTCAAACAACCTGCGAGCGGCGGATTGACCAACGCCACGCTCACCAACCACGACTTCTTCATCGCCAACAAGGCGCTCTTTTTCGATTTGCACGTGTGGGAAGAGGAATCGCCCGTGGACGACCCCGGCCAGAAACCCGGCACCGATGTCGCGACGCTGCATCAGCTCCTGCAATCGATGTACCGCCACGCGGGGGGGCGCGTCATCCATATCGGTGGGTTTACGCCGTGGGCCTGGAAATACACAAACCACGGCAACGCGGGAAGCGCCCACGGCCCCGTCGATACCGAGTGGAAGTACGCCCAGCTCATCTCGGCGTATACGGGCATCATGGACGCCGACGCGCTCGGCCTGTCGGGCATGGCAAATGCGTCGTTTTACCAGCATTTTCCGCTCGAAGGCCGCTACCCCCAGAACCCGAAACCCACGGAGGCGTCTGTGCGCGAGCGGGGTCTCCTGCTCGAATCGGGGGCGCCCGCTCCGAAGGCCTACGTGTGCTTCTATATGGGCGATTACGACTCCGCCGCGTGGTTCAACCATCGGGCGCCCGAGTGGTGGCAGGACCCCGCTCATGGCGAAACCTTGTGCACGTGGGCCTTCAACCCGAACCTCGACCGCCGTGCGCCGCAGGCTATGCACTACGTCCGCACGCACCAGTCGCCCAACGACTGGTTCATGTTCGGCGATTCGGGCGCGGGCTACCTCAACCCGGGCATGCTGCTCGAGGAACCCCGGCGCGCGGTTTCGGGGTTGCCTTCGGGACTCGATGCGTGGGTCGCCCACAATCTGTCTTACGCGAAGCGGTACGGCCTGTCCATCACCGGTTTTGTCATCGACGGTCATTCGCCCGGCATGGGCGACGAGGGCATGGCCGCATACCTCAAATTCTCGGCGGACGGGATGGCCGGCCAGAAGATCCCGCCTCAAGGCGTGTTTCGCGGCATCCTGCCCTATGTCCGCATGAAGCTCGACTTGGACGGCGCTCCGCGGGACGCCGGGTCTACGATAGCGAGCCTCGCGGGCGTCAACATGCCCAAATTCCTGTTTATTCGCACGATCCTCAAATCGCCCTCGTGGCATCGCGACACCATGAACGCCGCAACGGCCGAAAATCCTAACGTAGCTTTCGTCGACCCCTACACCTTTTTTCTACTGGTGAAGGCGTTCGAGCGAACGAAGGACGCAGCCGCCGCCGAACGCTCCGCTGTTTCCGAAGTGGCATTCGCCGCGGGGACGGTCTCAAACGGTCTCGCACCGGTCCGTGTGGGTGATGGACCTTTCGCAATCTCCGGCGAGGGGGAAGCGGCAGCGCTGCGCCAAGCGAAACCGGACGGCATCGAGTATGTGTACTTCGAGATTGCCGAATCCTTCTCGGCGCCGTTCCAATCGGCTCCGGGGCAGGCTGCGGTCGTCACCGTGACTCTGCTCGATACCGCGCCGGGCGAGCTCGGCATTCACTACGACTCGCACGCGGGCAGCGCGTACCGCGAGGGTCCGCGCCATGCGCTCGCGGGCTCGGGCGAGTGGCGCGAAGTATCCTTCGAGCTTCCCGACGCCGCGTTCGCTCATGGCCAGAACGGCGGCGCCGATTTCCGCCTGGTCAATTTCCGCAACGAGCTCGTCATCCGCCGCGTGCAGGTGAGAACCGCGCCGCAGGACGCGGGCCGGCGCTGACTTTTCTGAGATGCCTCTGCTCTGTGCGGGTTATTAGTCTGTTCCGATCGCCAGGGGGTTGAATGCGATCGAGTGTGCCAGAAACACCGCGGTGACAAGCCACAGGGCGAGGCAGACCCAGAAGGCAACGGCCCAGAAATACCGGAGCGCCGCGCTGCGCAGGGGATGCACCTCGGGAAGAATGCCCAGCAGCAGTCCGCCCGCCAGCCCCCCGATATGCGCGGCATTGTTGACCCGGGGCACGACGAATCCGAAGACAAGCATGTAGACGACCCAGTGAACGAGCGCGTCGCGGTAGACGCGCATGGCCGGCCCGCCGGTGTGGAAATAGGCGATCCCGAAACCGATCAGCCCGAAGATCCATCCCGATGCGCCAAGCGTGGGCACCTGTGGGGTGCCTTGCACGCGGACATACCAGAAATACGAGCCCGCCGCGGAAGTGAGTTGGCAGACCGTGATCAACACGAGCATGCGGGAGCGGCCAACCTGGTTCTCCATGATTGGCCCGATTTGGCTGAGGGCAAGAAGGTTGAATCCGATGTGGATGATGCCGGCGTGAAACAGTCCGAAGGCCAGGATGCGCCAGTATTGCATCGGGTCTACCATCATAAGGGGCATCCAGCCGCCGAACCGGAACAGCGTCTCCAGGTCCGGTCCCAGAATGGCCGACAGGCCCTGGAAAAGGACGCTCAAGCCAAACAGGCCGATCATGACCGCCATGAAAATGCCCACGGCAGGCGCCCCGCCCTGAGGCGTGACAATGCCGAAAAGGCGGAAGAGCTTGTATCCGAGGGCCGACGGGAGCCGCGCCCCGCATTTGAGGCAGCGCCGCATCTCGCGGTCGTTCAGCGCCCCGCATTTCAGACAGAATTTGTGGGGGTACTTAAGCCACTGCATACGATTCGGCAGGACGGTGCCTCGTTCGGTGGCGGCTTCGCGCTTCTTTTCCCACTGATATAATTTCCAGCGGAGCTTTTGCGTACGGATGCCGAGCGACTCCAATTTGTCCAGCACTTTGCCCAGAAAATCGAACATGATGGACCGGTTCCTCCCCATGTTGTCAGGGGGCAGTGTACCCTGCGTCTCCCGCGGCAGGCAATATCCGTATTGTCATGCCGGGCTCCGGGATTGCAGATGGACTGGCGCGGATGATGCCTCCGGAGTCGCGCCATGCTTGTACCCGTACGGCCGGTTGGTTCATGATAGAGCCAGTAAGGGAAGTCCGCCGGGCCCGGTCTGGGGATGTGAGTCGTACCACATCGAGAGGGGCGCTTCCTGGAGTTTCTACCGCGACTGCCGCAGGCGCCGGCACGTGCAGCGTATGAGGTCTTGAAATGCCTGATTCCGTCAGCGGCCACTCTACCAGAGCCTTTGACATGACCCGCGATGTGGTTGCCCTGGTTCTCGGCGGCGGGCGAGGCAGCCGTCTTCGGCCGCTGACCTCCGAGCGCGCGAAACCCGCCGTGCCCTTATGCGGGCGGTACCGGCTGGTGGACATTCCGATCAGCAACTGCCTTCACTCGAGGATCAACCGGGTTTTCCTGCTCACGCAATTCAACAGCGCATCGCTTCACCGCCACGTCAGCAACACATACAAATTTGACGCGTTTTCGGACGGGTTTGTCGAGATCCTTGCTGCCGAGCAGACCTATCAGAGCGGCGACTGGTACCAGGGCACGGCTGACGCGGTCCGCAAACAACTGCGGCATTTCCGCATCCTCGACGCCAAGTATTTCCTCATCCTGTCGGGCGACCAGCTTTACAGTATGAATTACGGGGACATCCTGAAGACCCACATCGACAAGGGCGCCGACATCACCATCGCGGCCCTGCCCGTTGCCAAAGACGCCGCCCGGGCTTTCGGCGTGCTGCAGGTGGACCAGGGCGGTCGAATCGTTAATTTCGTCGAGAAACCGTCCGACGACGGTCAATTCGAGAAGCTCGTCACCCCCAAAGCCGTGTTCGACGACTTCGGCCTCGAATCGGAAGGGCGCGATTACCTCGGGTCGATGGGCATCTACGTGTTCAACGCGGGTCTCCTGCGAGACCTGCTGCTCGAACACCACGATTGGAACGATTTCGGCCACCATGTCCTGCCCAGGTCGCTGCACGAGCGGACCATTTTCGCACACCTCTTCTCGGGGTTCTGGGAAGACATCGGGACAGTCCGGTCGTACTACGAGGTCAGCATTCGCATGGTGCAGCCCGACCCGCCGTTCGAGTTTCACCGTCCCGGCCATGTGGTGTACAGCCGCGCCCGCTATTTGCCCGGTGCGCGCGTAACAAATGCCACCGTACGGAACGCGATGATTTGCGAGGGATGCCGTGTCGAGGACGCAACCATTGTTGATTCGATCATTGGCATTCGCACCGTGGTCGGCCGCGGCGTGACCATCAATCGCAGCATCGTCATGGGGGACGACTATTTCGAGGTTGCTCCCGCGCCGGGCCAGATTCCTATCGGGATCGGCGAGGGCTCGCGCATCGAGGGGGCCATCATCGACAAGAATGCCCGCATCGGCAAGAATGTGCGCATCTATGCCGCCGACAACCTGCCCGACCAGGCGGGCGACGGCTGGGCGATTCGCGACGGGATTGTCGTAGTGCTGAAGGATGCCACGATCCCCGACGGAACGGTCATTGGAAAAGCCTGAAGCGCGGCCATGGGCGAACGGGCCGGACCGCGCGGGGTGAGATACACAGCCTTGTGAGGACGGGCGTCAACCCATGCCATCGCTTGCCTTGACTACGACGAAATGGATGCTCGATGCCGCCACGCGGCTGCTCAAGGCGACCGTGCGCGTGCACAACATCTCCTGCCTCGACGAAGACATGGCCGTCATTCTCGTAGCGAACCATTTCACGCGCCTCGAAACCGTTCTTCTGCCGTATGTGTTCCAGAAGCACGCGGGGCAGGAGCTCTGGTCTCTGGCGGCCGCCGAACTTTTTCAGGGCCGGATCGCCGGCTACCTCCATTCGGTGGGCGCCATCTCGACGAGCGATCCGGATCGCGACAAGACCATCCTGCACAGCCTTCTCGTGGGCGACCACCCGTGGATCATCTTTCCGGAAGGCCGCATGATCAAAGATAAGCGCGTGCTGGACGAACGGGGCATGTTCGCCGTGTTCTCGGGCGAAGAGCCTCGGCCGCCGCACCGGGGGGCCGCCGTTCTCGCCCTGCGGGCGGAGTTCTACCGCCGGAAGATCGCGTGCCTGGCCAAACGGCCCGGCCAACCCGGCTTGGCCGAGACCCTCGACCGGTTTGGCCTGGCGTCCGCCGCCGAGCCCTTGCGCAAGCGCACGGTCATCGTACCGGTCAACATCACCTATTTCCCGCTCCGTCCGCAAGCCAACCTGTTTCTCAACCTCGCCAAACGCGCAATACGGGATCTGAGCCCGCGCGCCATCGAAGAACTGTCCGTCGAGGGCACCGTGCTTGCACGCGATACGGACATCGACATTACGCTCGGCACGCCGATCGACGCAGGCACGTTTCTGGAAGCTCCCGAGTACGCCGGACTGATGGCCTGCGGCGATTCAGACCTTGAGCTCCTGGCCGCGGAGCCGAGAGCGATGTTCGAGGAGGCCGCCCACCGCCTGATGCTGCGCTACATGGAAGCAATCTACGGACTGGCCACTCTCAACCATGACCACATTTTCGGCGGCCTGCTGCGTCACCAGGGCGCGCGCACCTTCACCGAATACGAACTGCGAAGCAGGGCGTTTCTGGCCGTCCGGCGTCTCAAGGAGAGCGGGCAATACCGTCTGCACCCGCGTTTGGAGGCCCAATACCCGTGCCTGGCGTCGGGGCGGGCATGTCCCGAGCTGCGCGATTTTCTCGACTTATCCGTGCGGGAGGGGATACTGCGCGAGTGCGGGGGCCGGTACGTTCGCACGCGTCATCTGCGAGCCTCCGCGGCCGGATTTCATAGCGTCAGGACCCAGGATATCCTGTACGTGCTCGCCAACGAACTCGAACCGGCGGATCAGGCGGCGGCCGTCGTGAAACATGCGGCGGCGGTTCCCGAAGAGATCGTACGCTTGCGAATGCGCCGGCATTTCCTCGACGGGGACCGCGCGATGTTCGAGGAGGACTACGCCCGGTACGCGCTCGAGGGCGAGAGCAAACCCAGAGAGGTCGGAGCGCCGTTTCTGCTTGTTCCTCGGGTCATCCGGGGAGGCGTCGTGCTGATTCACGGTTATATGGCCGCTCCTCTGGAGGTTCGCGCGTTGGGCGCCTACCTTCTCGAACAGGGGTTCCTGGTATACGGCGCCCGGCTCAAAGGACATGGTACCGCCCCCGAAGATCTCGCGCAGACCAAGTGGGACGCGTGGCGCGACTCCGTGGACCGCGCGTTCGCCATCGTGCGGTCGTATACCGACAGCGTGATCTTCGGGGGATTCTCGATGGGCGGCGTGCTGGCCTTGTTGGCGGCGGCGGAAATGCGGGCCGACACGCTCGGCGTCTTCGCGATCTCGGCGCCGCTTGAGTTGCGCAGCTACGCCGCACGCATGGCGTCGTCGATCGTCACCATGAACACGCTCCTGAACCTTTTCAGCGGCCGCGACGCTCCCTGGTTCGTCGAGAACGTACCGGAGAACCCGCACATCAACTATGTCCGGAACCCCATCGCGGGCGTAAGCGAATTGGGCAAAGTCATGAAGGCCATGGAACGCGCGCTGCCCGATGTTGCCGCGCCAGCGTTGATCATCCAGGGAGACGGCGACCCCACCGTGCACCCAAACAGCGCAGGGCGCATCTTCGAACTCCTGGGAAGCGAGGCAAAAGAGGTGATCATGCTCGAACGGGCGCGGCACGGGATCGTCAACGGTCCCGGCAGCGCCGAAGTCTTCGAACACGTCGGCAGATTCGTACGGGCCCTCGAAGACAAGCGCCTCGAAGCTCAATCCCGTCAAGCCGTGTAGGCCTGCGCGGCGAATCCCGTCGATTTGCCGGTCTCGGGTGCTATAATGGCGGCGGTGCCCCGTAAACCGCGAAGGAGGAACGCCATCATGCCGGACAAGAAGGAAAAGGTCTCGGATTTCAGGTACGACACAGGCGCGGCCCGGGTGCCGTGGGCCGCGGTGGGAGAACATGTGCGCGAGGAGGATATCCTGGCATTGGTCCGCTTTCTGCTGCGTCCGGCCGAGGACAAACAGGAAAAATACGACGCACGGTTGAAGAAGCTCGAGACGCGGCTCCGGAAACTGGGGAAGGTTGCGACGCCGGCCGGCAAACTCAGCCTGGCGGGGAATGTCCAGGCGCTCGAGGAGGAAATCGCGAAATTCCTTGGCGCGAAACACACCGTGTTTCTCACCAACGCGACGGCGGGGTTCGAGATCGGGTTCAAGTATGCGGGGCTCAAGCCCGGCGACGAGGTTATCGCGCCCGCAATCACGTTTATCGCGACGATCGCGTACCCGCTCTCGATTGGGGCCAAGGTCGTATTGTCTGACGTTGAGCCGCGCAGTCTCAACATGGATCCCAAAGACGTGGAACGCAAGATCACGCCGAACACCAAGGCGATCATTCCGGTCCACCTCGGCGGATACCCTGTCGACATGGGGCCGCTCATGAAACTGGCGCGCAAACACAATGTGACGGTTATTGAAGACGCGGCCCACGCGTTCGGAGGGTCCTACCGCGGCAAGATGCTCGGCACCATCGGGCATTTCGGGTCGTTCAGTTTTCATGAGGTCAAAAACATCACGTCGCTTGGGGAAGGGGGCATCCTGGCGTCGAATATTGCCTTCGGCAAGGAACTTCGCCGCGCGCGGTTTCTGGGACTTGACCTCACGCGCCGGATCCCGAACTGGCTGTACGATGTGCCGGCGTTTGAGGGGAAAGAGGGCTATTTCTTCACGGGCAACTACTCGACCACCGAGATCCAGGCGCTCGGGTTGCTGTCGCAGATGAAACGGTTGTCCCGGATCATCGCGAAACGCAAGAAGGCGGCGCAGTATCTTGACAGGCGATTCAGCAAGGTCGAGGGCATTCTTACTCCGCCCGGCGACGACGCAAAGGTCAAGAGCACGTACCATCTGTACCTGCTGCAGATCGACCCCGACAAAGTCGGCGGCGATATCAAGACTCTCAAGAAGAAGCTCGACGCCCGGGGCATCGTGCAGATTCCCCATTTCGCCCCGCTGTACAAGTTCAGCGTGATGAAACAGATGGGATACGACACCGACGCCATCGAGAAGACGTGCCCCGTTGCGGAGGAAGCGTTCCAGCACCGGTTCACTCATCTCCCGCTTTACGATTTCAGCAGCGAACAATTGGCTTACCTTGCCGGCGCGGTGATCGAGTCCGTCGGCGAGATGAAGCGCGGCATCTAAGCAGGCCTCGCCGCCGGTGTTTGTGGCGCAGTCGTCCATGTCTGCCTGGAAGGGCGGGTGTCTCGTCCCTTTGAGGATGGAGGACGCGTTGTTTATGCTCAGAGGATACGTGAAAACACACTATCGGGAAGCACGCAGGAGACCGAATCATGAAAACGAAGTGGGGAGTCTGGGGTTCCGGAGGCATTGCGCGGCGTCGTACCATCCCGGAGGGGATCGTGGCGGCGGGTAACGCGGAATTGACGGCCGTCTATGACGTGAACGCCGAAGTGAACAATCAGGTAGCCGAAGAGTTCGATGTGGTGGCCTGTGACACTGAAGATGCACTCCTGGAGTCCGATTGCGAAATCATCTACGTGGCCACGCCGGCCAATACGCACTGCGGCCAGGTGATACGGGCGGCGCAGGCTGGCAAGCACGTTCTCTGCGAGAAGCCCCTGGGCATGGACGTCGAGGAGGCCGAACGCATGATCGCGGCATGCGAGGACAACGGCGTGAAACTGGGCACGGCTTTCATGATGCGGTTCCATGCCCAGCACCAGGAGGCGCTCAAGCTCGTGCGCGAGGGCATGATCGGCACGCCGGTGCTGGCCCGGGCGCAACTGTCGTGCTGGTACCCGCCGATCCCCGGCGCGTGGCGCCAGTATCCCGAGCAGAGCGGCGGCGGCAGTCTGATGGACATGGGCGGCCACTGTATTGACCTGCTCGAGATGTTCTATGGCCGCGCCCAGAGGGTCCAATGCCTCATCGGCAACCTTGTGCACGATTACCCGAGCGAAGATACGGCGGTGGTGATTCTCGAATTCGAGAACGGCGCCAAAGGCATGGTCGACAACTTGTTCAATGTGCCGGACAGCAGTTCGAAGAACCGGCTCGAACTCTACGGTTCGAGGGGCAGCATTCTCGCTGAAGGCACCATAGGCCAGGGCGAGATCGGCGAAATGACCGCCTATCTCGAATCCGGCGACACCGGATACGAGGCCAAGCAGGCGCGGACCGGCGGAAGCGGCATTGCGATCACCCCCGACCCGTTGAATATGTACCGGGCGGAAGTTGAAGCCTTTGCCCGGGCTGTGGTCTCTGACCGGGAGCCCCCGGTTTCCGCTGACGACGGACTCTGGAGCCAGCGTGTGCTGGCCGCGTGTTACGAAGCCGCCAAGACTGGCTGCGCCGTATCGCTGTAAGAAAGCTCCGCGGCGGCGCTTCTGCCGGAGGCGCGGCTATTTCAGGCCCAGCACGTCCTGCATGTCGTATAGGCCGGGGCGGCGGTTCATGACGAAGCGCGCCGCTACGATGGCGCCGCGCGCGAAATTGTCGCGGTTGTGCGCTTTGTGGGTGAGTTCGATGCGTTCGCCCTGCCCGATAAAACTCACCGTGTGCTCGCCCACTACGTCGCCGCCGCGAATGGCATGCATACCGATCTGATTACGCGGGCGCGCGCCGACGATGCCTTGGCGGCCGTGAGTTACGTCGCTGGCGCAGTCGAGTCCCAGCGCCAGGGCCGCTCGTTCCGCCAACCGCACCGCGGTGCCGCTTGGACTATCTTTCTTCTGGTTGTGGTGGGTCTCGCAGATCTCGATGTTGTAGTCGAGGCCGAGGATCGAAGCCACCTCGCTGGTCAGTTTGAACAAGAGATTGACGCCTACGCTCATGTTGGGCGCATACACGAGCGGCATGCGGACCGCGCATTCCTTGAGCGCCGCCAGTTGCGCTTCGGTCAGCCCCGTGGCGCCGACCACGGAGGGCTTCCCTGCTTCGGTGGCCGCGCGGACGTTTTCAACGCACGCGTCCGCCGCCGTGAAGTCGATGAGACAATCCGACTTGCCCAGTTCCGCGGCGGGGTCCGCTGACACCAGTACTTTCTGGGGATGTCCCGATTCAGCGCCGACAACGAGTTCGGTTCCCGCGAATGCCGGGACGTCAAAGGCGCCGCCGATTTCGATGTCGCTGGCTGCCGCGGCCAGTTCGAGAATGCGCCGGCCCATTCGGCCGCACGCGCCCGCCATGCAGATTTTCATCGTTTCCCTTTCGCGCCGCGGTGTGCTAGATCGCGCCCACCTGCTCCAAGATTCTCTCGAGCTTTTCGAACAGCACCGGCTGCATGGGCACCAGGGGCAGACGCAGCACGTTGTTGATCCTGCCCATGCGGTGCAGGGCCGCTTTCACGGGCATGGGATTCGTCTCGAGAAACAATCCCTTGAACAGCGGCAGCAGGTCGTAGTGGAGCCTCTGCGCTTCCGCCAGATCGCCCTTATCAAACGCCGCGCACATGGCCGCGACCTTCGCGGGCATCACGTTCGCCGCGACGGAAATGACGCCCGTGGCGCCCACGCTCATCATCGGCAGCGTCAGGCTGTCGTCGCCCGACAACACGGTTATCTCGCACAGACTGCGTATTTCGGACACCTGATCGACGCTCCCGCATGCTTCCTTGACCGCCACGATGTTTTTCTGCGCCCTGTGCATGTCGGCGATCGTTGCAGGGAGCATCTTGGTGGCGGTACGTCCCGGGACGTTGTACAACACGATGGGGATGTCGACCTGTTTCGCGATCGTGGTGTAGTGGGCCATCTGGCCCGCGGGCGTGGGCTTGTTGTAGTAAGGCGTGATGAGGAGGGCGGCGTCCGCGCCGGATTCTTTCGCCTTGCGCGTCAACGAGAGCGCTTCGCGCGTGCTGTTCGAGCCCGTGCCTGCGATGACGGGCACTCTCCCGGCCACCCGCTCGATGGTGAATCGGATGCACTGGAGCTGTTCATCGTGGGACAGGGTCGCGGCCTCGCCGGTGCATCCGCACGGCACGACGCCGTCGGTTCCGCTTTCCAGCTGCCAGTCTATCAGGCGGCCGTACGCCTCGAAATCAATGTCGAAATCTTCTTTGAACGGCGTCACAAGCGCTACAATTGAACCACGGAACATGTAGAATCTCCTTCGTGAATTGTCACCCCTGCCGCGTCTGGACCGCCCGCGTCCCGTGATTGAGGAACGTCCAGCTTGGGCGCCATTGTAAAACATTCCGCGCGGTCCACGCTACACCTATGCGCGGGGGTTTTTTTCTCGGGCGGGGCGGGATCGGGTACAATCGTGGCCATGCCCGACATCGAGACACCCGAAATCTGGAGCGTGAGCCAACTGACCCGGCGCGTGAAGGAACTCCTTGAACGCGAGATCAGTTACGTGTGGCTTTCCGGTGAGATCTCGAATTTCCGCGTGTCGCCCGCAGGGCACGCCTACTTCACGCTTAAAGACAAGTTCAGCCAGATCGACGCGGTCATGTTCAAGGGCCGCATGATGAAGCTGCAATTCACCCCCGACAGCGGGCTGGAAGTCATTGTTTTCGGGCAGGTTACGGTATATGAGCGGCGCGGAAACTACCAGATAGTCTGCGACGAGATGCATCCGAAAGGTGTGGGCGCTCTCCAGCTCGCCTTCGAGAAGCTCAAGAAGAAGCTGCAGGCGGAGGGGCTGTTTGACGAGGAACACAAGAAGCCGCTGCCGCTGCTTCCCCGGCGCATCGGTATCGTCACCTCGCCCACGGGGGCCGCGATTCGCGACATCCTCAACGTGCTCCACCGGCGGTTCGCCAACGTGCATGTGCTCCTGTATCCCGCGCGCGTTCAAGGCGACGAAGCGGCGGAGGACATCGTGGAGGGGATTCGCGTGCTCGACGCCATGGGCGTGGACGTGATGATCGTGGGCCGCGGCGGCGGGTCGCTTGAGGATTTGTGGCCTTTCAACGAGGAGATCGTGGTTCGGGCGGTATACCAGGCCCAGACCCCGATCATCTCGGCGGTGGGCCACGAGATCGATTTCACGCTGACCGATTTTGCGGCCGACCTGCGCGCGCCGACGCCGTCGTCGGCGGCCGAGCTGGTCGTTCGCGAACAGCGCGAGTTCATCGAGACGCTCCAGATGCTGCGGCAGCGAATGGCCGCGGCGACGGCGCAGATGGTTCGCGCCTTCCGCAACCGGATGGATGTGGTGCGGGCGTCTTTCGTGTTCCGCCGCCCCGAGGAACTGGTCCGGCAGCGCCGCCAACGGCTGGACGAAATGCGCATGACCCTCGACCGCCTGTTACGCGGCCGCGTGCAGGACGAGCGGCACCGGCTGACGGGGCTGGTCCGCTCGCTGGGCCTGTTGTCGCCGAGACAGCGGTTGCGCCGCGCCTTGGAGCGGTTAGTGGTTCTCCGGCAGCGGTTGTGGCAGTCGGGCGCCGCCACGGTTGAACGCGGCCGGGGCCGTCTCCGGCCTCTTTTGGCGCAGCTTGACGCGCTCAGCCCTCTTGCCGTGCTGGGCCGGGGTTACGCCTTGGCATACAAGTTGCCCGAACGCGCCGTCGTACGGGATGCCGGGATCCTTGCGCCCGGAGATGAGTTGTCGTTACGGTTTGCACAAGGCGCGGCAACCGCCAGCGTGAAACAGGTCGAGGAAACCGAAAATGGCTGAACCAAAATTCGAAAAAGACCTCGAAAAACTTGAACAGATCGTCGAGGCGCTGGAAGAGGGCGAACTCTCCCTTGATGAATCGCTCAAGAAATTCGAGGAAGGCATCAAGCTGGGCCGCCGCTGCGAGAAGGCCCTCAGTGCCGCCGAAAAGAAGATCGAGATCCTCATGAAGAACGCCGACGGCGAACTCGAGGCCCAGCCGTTCGGCGAGGAAGACGAATCTGACCAGTCCGGCGAGTCTGAGGAGTCCGGCGAGCCCGACAAGCCTGGCGAAGAGGGAGAAATGCTGTTTTGAGTCCCTTTGACAGCGAGAATCCGGAGGCCGCCAAGGCCGTTGCGGCAGCGTTTTTGGGGGAGAAATCCGCCAAAGTGGAGCGGGCTCTGCATGCGCTCTGCGACAGCTGGACCGATGCCCCGGAAACCCTCCGCAAGGTTGCAGAATACAGCCTGTTCGCGGGGGGAAAACGGTTGCGGCCCGCCCTGGTTCTCGGCGCGGCCGAGATCGTCTCGGGCGACGACGCGGCCGCCATGCCCGCCGCGTGCGCCCTCGAAATGATCCACACGTACTCGCTCATGCACGACGACCTGCCCTGCATGGATGACGACGACCTGCGAAGGGGCAAACCCACGGCGCACAAAGTGTTTGGCGAGGCGAACGCGATCCTTGCCGGCGACGCCCTGCTCACCATGGCCTTTGACGCCGCCGCACAGTCCGGCAGCGCGGCGGTGGTTCGCGAGATCGCTCAAGCCGCGGGTGTGGCGGGCATGGTTGGAGGGCAGGTGATCGACCTCGAGAGCGAAAACAAGCGGCTCACCCTCGAACAGCTTCGCCATGTGCACGCATACAAGACGGGCGCGCTGATCCGCGCCTCCGTTCGGGCAGGGGCCATGCTGGGCGGCGCAAACGCCGAAACACTTGCCGCACTGACGCGATTCGGCGAAGCCATCGGGCTCGCGTTTCAGATCGCCGACGATATCCTCGACGTGGTTGGGGTCGAAGCCACCATCGGCAAACGCGTTGGCAGCGATGCCAGCAAACACAAGTCGACTTATCCACAGCTGGTGGGACTGGACCGTGCGCGCGCCCTCGCGGGCGAGGCGGTCGAGGAAGCCCTCGCCTCGCTTGCCGGATTCGGGCCCGAAGCCGATGACTTCCGCGCGCTGGCGCGGTTTATCATCGAACGCGACAAATAGCACGGGCCCCGCTCGCGGCATGGCACCACAAACGCGCCTATCCTCTGCGCCGCGGCGCGCGCGCCCGTGTCCGCATCGGAGCGGATTCTGGCCTCAATCCAGCGAGGGTTGGACGATTTCCCCGCGGGCTTGGGCCTCGGTGTTTTCGTAGGCGCCGTAGAATTCGGAATTGCAGTCGAGCCACAGGGCGAGCCGGTGGAACTCCTCGGCGGACAGCTTGGTGTCGTAATGCTCCTTGGTGAGGTAGGGCAGCAAAGCCGCGGCGCGGGCGCCGAACCGTCCAGCCACGGTACGGCTGCCCCCGTGTTCTTTCGAGCGGATGGAGCCCCTCCCCGAGTCGAAATAGAAACCGTAGTCTTTGGCAAGATTGGCGTATGAGCGGGTCCATCCGTGCTCTCCTTCGATGACGCCGCGCAGGTCCAGGGCATTTTCGCGCTGGTGGCACTCGACGCAGTGCCGGTCAAGCACGGGCTGAACGAGACGCACATAACTGAAGGGGTTCGAGCCTTCCGGTTCGGGCTGGATGGGCGAAGGCGCTCTGCGCAGTGCCTGGGGGGCGCGCGCCGCCTCCATGGGCGGCGTGGAGGCCCGGTGCTTGGACTCGTGGCACCCCTGGCAGGAGAGTTGCTCGCCGGGATGCACGTACGTGCCGGAACGCATGGACTGCACCGCCATGCCGGTATCGTCGAGGGCTTGGAAGTAGATGAGCTTGCCCACGGGCGTCTCGAAAAAGGCCGAGCCGTCGGCTTCGACGGGAACGGTGCCGAGCGCCGCGCGCGCGTTGGACTGGCTAGCTACGCCGATGCGAGGTTTGTTGCTCGGCGGCGTGGTTTTTGGCAGCACGTGGACAATGCGCAGCGCGCGAATCCTCACGCCCTCGGGCCATGGAAAATCGCTGTTGTAGACGTTCATCACGGCGACCGTCGCGGGGCGCGGTTCGTTACCAGCGGCCTGCGTTGTCCCGTCGGGGATCACGGGGGGCACGGGCCGCGGCTGCAACGGAATCGGGCTCAGACACGAGATCTCGGGGTCGCGGTAGATCAGTTCGCGGTTTCCGAAACGGTCGAGCCAATAGATGCCGCGGTTCGCGCACGCCGCGTCATACACGCAGAGATAATCATCCTCGCTCAACGGCCACGCGGTGCCGTAGACCATGAATTCCCGGATGGCTTTGACCGGTGTTTCGGCTTCGGGCAACGGCACCTCGGGCGTCAGACGCGTGAGTTGCGCCATGGCGCGGTCGTCTTCGATACGCGGGTCGATGAGCACGAGGGACCCGAACGCGTGGCCGTGGTGTGCGGCCGCCGTGGCCACGAACCGGTTCGAACCCGGAATGGCGCGGATGCTCATCTCCATCCAGGGCCGGCTCTCGCGCTCGAGGGGGTAGTTGCCGTGAAACGCGCGCGGGTCGCGGCCGTCGGGGTAACAGGTCCAGATGTGGTGGGCAACGTTGGTGTCGCGGTCGACATAGTCCCACCGGGTGTAAACGAGCATCCCGTCGTTGGTGACGCTGGGGTGCCACTCGTGTGTCTCGTGGAAACTCAGGCAGATGATATCCGACCCGTCTCGGGCCATCGAGTGCAGCGTATAGGTCGGCGAACTCAGCGGGGGCGCCGACCCGCCGCAGCGCAGGTAGCCTCCGCGCCGTTCCGACACAAACACGAGCCGGCCGTTCGGCAGGAAACACGGGTCGAAATCGTTTGTATCGCCGTCGGTAAGCTGAGTCAAGCCCGTGCCGTCGCTGTTGGCCTTGAAGATATGGTAACTGCTTCGCGGCGACCACTCGGGATACTCGCCCTGGGCTTGCGTGTATGCGAAGAGAATCGTGTTGCCGTCAAACGAAACCTCGGGCGACAGGAACGAGCCGGGCGTCAGGGGCTGGCCCGCCAGACGGCCGTTCTCGACCACGGCGTTCTCGAGCAGGCCGCGCGCCCGGGGATTCGGACCAAAGGGGTCCTCGAGCACGAACAGTCCGCCGCCGGCTTTCGCCGTGAACCCGTAGTATTGGTGGCACATGTGAAACAACCCGCCGGGATCGTGCCGCTTGATGAACAAAAGCCTGTCGATGCCGAGCAACGGGTTCTCGAAGGCGACGGCACGCAACAGGCGGCGGCATTCGAAATAGAATTCTTTCCGGGCATCGAGAGTTGCATCCCCGGCGGCCTCTAACTGCTTCAATTCCGCGGCAAGCCTGTCCTTACTGGCCAGCAAGGCTTCGAGGGCGGCGGCGGCATCGGTATCGCCGCATTCGCCGGCCTTTGTGAGGAGCCGCGCGGCAAGCTGGCCGGTACGTTCAAGAACCTTGGCGCTGTGGTCCAGCGAGAAGCGGTCCGCGCCGGCGATTTCGGAGGGCATTTGTTCTTGCGGCGCGGCTTCTATTTCCGCGACCGAATAGGGGCTGACACTCTTCTGGTCAGCGGGGCGGTGCAGGGCGATATTGGTATCCGGAGCGTCTTTGCCATATACCTCGACCTCGTCGAGCGCGAACGAACATTGGCCGGGCACCTGCAGGCGGACCACGCGGGCCGTGATGTTCTTGCCGCGCAGGTCCACGACGAGCGGGGCGTTCTCATTCACCCCGAAGAAGGGTTGCCCGTCATGCGCGTAGATTTCGGTGAAGGTCCACCGGTCGCTGGGGCGGAGAGACTCGTCGCCACCCGTCCCGGTCGCAACGAGCACGCGGATATTGCTGGTGCGGGGTGCGTTGTTGCCGTCGGTGCGGTTGAACACCACCACGCGGTCCAACTCGACGAGCTTGCCCAGATCGACCTGCCACCAGGGCTCTGTCTCCTTGCTCGCCGTGTGGAACCCAAGCTTGCCGTTCTTGACCCCGTCGCAGCCGCCCGCGGCGTCCTGTACGCTCGTGACGCCCTTCTCGTTGGTGGGAAGGGTTTCCTCGTTCGCATGGGGCTCTTCGAGGGCCTTCAGGGCAAACTGTTCGTCCTGCGCGGCCCAATCCGCCTCGACGAGGTCCTGCAGGGCCTGGGCCTGTGCGGCTCCGGCCAGGAACACGAGCGTGAACGCAGCGGACACCGGCAGGGCGGCACAAAGCGCCTGTTCAACCCAATGAACGAGCCAGGAACGACAGCGCCATTGTGTTGTCATATGGTCTACCCTTGCGTCATGGACGTGTTCTGGTCCAAATTCGCTTTGGAGGGAAATATACCGCGTGAAGTGGCCGGAGTCGAATTCGGCGATTTTCTTGTCCCACCTGCTGGTCATTCGCCTCTTGCGGAGGATTGTCCGCATCCGGCGCGGGCGCCGCGCTATCCCCTTCAAGCTTGTCCTGGCCTCTGGTTGCGGCTAAACTTCCCTGTTATAGTGTTTGTGGGCAGACAGTATGGATAGGGGACGATAAGGCCAAAGCGGCCAGGGCCGCGGTGGGCCGATTGCGGGCAAGTTCGTCTCGAGAGGGGGCTGCGCTGCGTCCGTGCAGAACGATGAGCAAGCCAGTCAGAAGCGCCGCGCACACCTGGCCCGGTTTGCGGGCGGGGGCATGATTGCCGTTGGCATTCTCGCGTATCTCATCTTAGGGGACGATGTATTCCCCGGAACGTCCTTTAAGGGATGGTGGCTGGCTGCGCTCTCTGTGATGACGGGGTTGTGTTTTGTCCTGTTTCCGAATGCGCGCTGGGTGCAGAAGGCAGTAAAGGACACGAGCTGGGATGTGTTGGTGATGAATTTTGGGGGCGACCCTCCGCCGCAGGATGAAGCGGAAGGGGAGAAGGAACCCAAGCCAATGGGCGCCGACGAGGATGTTCGAGCCAGGATCGACGCGCACTTGCCGGGGGTCGACTGGTCCGACCCGAAATTGGGCGTATACGAGGGCGACGGTTTCTCGTTCAGATTCAAACTGGGCGGCCAGGAGGAAGATGGGGTATTCCTGGTCCACGTACGCGGGGGAGGCGAGGCCATCAAGGCGTTGATGCGGGTCGCCAATCCCAACAAATGGACCTTGTTTGACTGCTCTCTTGGTGAATATCTGGACCCGGAGAATCCGTCGCAAGAGGGATAGGAGGGGCTTGAGGAACTTCGCGATCAATACATCGGCACACGGGAGAAAAAAACAAAACCTGATGCGGGCAACAAAATTGTGGGCGAGGGACTGACCCAAGGTTTTGCGAAGCAAGACCGCGTGGTCTGTCCCGAGCCGCTGTGACATGGCGGAGCCGGGCGGGTCTTCGCGACCCGAGGGGTCGCTGATGTGAGGTTCAGACAATGCGAGACACGATTCCGATCATTGCGCGATTTGCCCTTGGCGGGGCGGAGGAGCCCGGCGCAACCGTGTTGAAAGACCCAATCGGCACCCTGCTGATAGCCGCCGTCGCGATTGTGATCCTGGCCGGCCTGACGGGCCGGGGGATATTTCGAAGAAGCCCGAGAGGACGAGGGTCCGGGTCCAGCAGGTCTTCCATCGTGGACACTGCGGTGATCTGTGTGTTTCTCGCGTGTTTGGCTGTCCTGTTCATGACCCGGTCCGCCGTGTGGGCTATCCCGGCCCTGGCGGCGTGGGCCATCGGGTATGTCTTTCAGGAGCGCAGGAAACGCCGCCATGCAGCCGATGAAGAGGAACTGCGCATACGAAATGCTCTCAACCACCCGGGCGTATTCGACACTCCGCCGCCCCAGGACCTTGACGCGGCCGACGGCGACACGGTGGACATCTACGACGCCGGGGCCTGCACGTACCTCGGCCGTTTCCCGAAATCCGATATGCGGCAGATTGCGGATCAGTTCGAAGGAGACAATGGGTCCAATGACGTGTTTATCGGCCATTGGCATATCCCGGACACCGAGTTGAGCCCGGCCTTCGCCGCGGCGTTGAAAGCCGCCTTTGACGAACGCGATTACCTCGTCCTGCGCTGGATGCCGACGGCGGAAAAGAAGCACGGACAATGATACGGGCCGTGTGCGGTGCGGTGTGGGGTTCTGTTTCGAGGGTCATGGACACGGTGTTGGCGCCGTTCCGTCCTATCGCGCGGTTTTTGTGTCGGCCCCATTGGTTTTTCACGTGCGCGTCCGTGTTGTACATAACCGTCTTCTTTCTTGCTATTTTCGATGTACTCTCCCCGCCGGAAGAGGGACTTTGGGGCATTCCCCCTATGTGGGCCTGCGGGGCAGGAGCGGTGTTCCTCCCGTTCTTGGCAGTGTGCTCATGGATAGAAAGACACCGGGACGCAGTCCGCCGTGAAGAGCATCGGCGGGAGTTGGCGGAGGTGCAGGGGGCGCTTGTCGTGCCGGTGACTCGGGAAGAAGCGCACGCGATGATTGCCCGGTGCTGCTGTGCGCTCGGCTTGGATGAAACCCCGTACATCGCCAAGTTCGACATCAAGTACGACTATTTGCAGCAATGGGAGCCGAGTGAAGTGTGGTACTACGAACATGCCGCGCACTGCGGGTTCGCAGTGGTTCGCGATGGAGAGGTTCTCTGGTATGCGCCATGGTCGAGCGCGTAGGCGGTTCTCGAGAGGATTGGCCGAAGGTTTATGCGGAGCAGAGGACTGATGACGTGAGCGAGCAGAGCAGCAAGAATCCCGTGCCGACCTTCATCTTTTGTCTTGTTTTCTACTTGATGGCGGCCATGATGCTGTGTATCGAGTTCTTGCCTCCTGAGGCGCAGGCCATCTTCGGGGGCAATTGGGAACGGCACGGGGACACCTTGTACTTCACGCTTACCTTTGCCGCAATCAGCCTTCTGATAGCGGTGGCCCTGCACGTCTATTTCTATCGAAGGAATCGGGAGCGGTTCGATGTCCGCGCCTTTCGCTTTGTGGCGATGCTCATGGCTGGCATCATGGCGGCGGATGTCCTGGTCTCGATAGTCGTTTCCCGCACCACGGGTCTGCCGCCTGATGTTCTGGCGCGGAAATTTGACAAGACCGTGGGGTGGCTCTCCGTGTCTGTTTTGTCGTTCCTCGTGCTCGTGGGCATTCTTGTGGCTGGGTACGTGTATTTCACGATAAAGTACGGCGCGGGCAACCGTATGGCGAGCAAAATCGAGTCCGGTGATTTCGCTGGCGCGATCCGCATTGGCGAGGCGCGACCGCCCCGTAAGCGCGATTTCCTGGTCACGTACAACCTCGCCGTTGCGTATGGGTACGCCGGCGAAATGGACAAAGCGCGAAAACTCCAGGCCCTTATCGAGCAGACGCGAGAGTTGCCTAAGAACTGCACGCAGGAGGTTTTTGAGCAGTTCGTCCAAAACCTCAGGAAGGTTATCGAGGAGGGGGAAACCGCGGGGAACAGAGAGCCCTGACCCTGGCACGGGACGCCACGGCAAAACCTATCAGCAATTCTGACCAGAATTCGTGCACTTGGCATGCCCCTTAATCTCGCGAGATGAAGTATGTAAGCAGAATCGCCCGAAGCAGATATCTGTCTGCCCGCCAGGTCTGGCGGGACCTGCCGCGAGGCGACTTCCTCATCCGGCGAATAATCCGCCTTGCCCGGTGTAATTACAGGCGGTGGAGATTGAACCACGGGCGCGCGAGGTCTCGTGCGCGGAGCAATACCATGTGGCTGAATGCCATTGACTTTTCCCTGTATGGACGCGCTAGACTTGCGCAAGGGGTTGTTGCGCCGCGGGAGCGTGCGATTGCGCGATGCGCGTCAGAGGCACGACATAAGGAGGGCCAGACATGATTACGGTCTTCATCATCTGCGCCACACTCGGGAGCACCGTTCTGGTCGTTCAGTTCATCTTGCTTCTCTTCGGGGTGGGTTTCGGCCACGACATTGGCGACGGTCATTCCGTGGACTTCAGCGGCGAGCATGACGTTTCGTTTGGCGACCAGCACTTCGAATTTGGAGGCGACCATGATGGCGGCGCCATAGGCGACCACGATATGGGCGCGGACGGCCACCTGGATGCCGCCCACGGCCATGACGTTCACGATCACGGCTCGTCGTGGTTTTTCAGCGTGTTGTCGGTGCGGTCGGTCGTTGCCGCGCTGGCGTTCTTCGGGCTGGCGGGCCTGGCCATGGATGCGGGCGGCGCGCCGCCTTACATAGCGTTCGTAGTGGCGTGCGGAGCCGGAGCGGTGGCCATGGTCATCGTCGCATGGCTCATGCGCCTGCTCTACAGCATCGATTCCGAAGGCAACGTGCACATCGAAAGCGCTGTCGGGCTGCCGGCCTCCGTCTACTTGCGCATACCGGGCAAGCGCTCCGGCGCCGGCAAGGTGACCGTGAAAGTACAGAACCGCACCATGGAGTATCTTGCCATGACGGACGGCGGCGCGCTGCCGACCGGGGCGCCCGTCATGGTGGTTGGCATTATTGGGCCGGACACCTTGGAGGTCGCTTCGGTCCCCGAGGGGAAGGAGAAACACTGACATGCCGTACGTCGTCCTGATGATTGGGCTGGTAATTGTATTTTTCCTCAGCATTCTGCTGTTGCTTACCAGCCGGTACAAGCGGTGCCCGAGTAACCGCGTGCTCGTAATCTACGGTAAGGGAACCGGCAACACCCCGGCCCGGTGCATTCACGGCGGGGCGAAATTCGTGATGCCGCTGTTTCAGGACTTTGCGTATCTCAGCCTGGAACCGTTCCAGATAGCGATTCCGCTCAAGGACGCGCTGTCTATCGAGAACATCCGCGTCAGTGTTCCCAGCGTGTTCACGGTAGCCATTGGCACCCAGCCCGAGATCATGCAGAACGCGGCCATCCGCCTGCTCGGTCTGGACGCGCAGGAGATAAAGCATCAGGCGGAAGACATCATCTTTGGACAGTTGCGCCAGGTGATCGCCTCGATGAGCATCGAGGACATCAACCGCGATCGCGACAAGTTCCTGCACAACATCCAGTCTTCTCTCGAACCTGAACTCCGCAAGATCGGCATGGTGTTGATCAATGTGAACATCACCGACATCACCGACGAGTCGGGCTACATCGAGGCCATCGGGCAGAAGGCCGCTTCACAGGCGATCCAGCAGGCCCGCGGCGATGTGGCCGAGGAGGTGAAGCTCGGTGAAATCCGCGTCGCGGAAGCCGAACGCGACAAGGTGGTCAGTGTCGCCGAAGCCAGCAAAGAACGCGAGATCGGCACGCGTGCCGCCTCGCGCGACCAGGCGGTGCGCATCGCCGAACTGGCCAAGGAACAGACTGTCGGCGAACAACAGGCCGCTTTCCAGCGCGACGCAGCCGTGAAAGACGCCGAGCGCGAGATGCGCGTGCGCGTTGCGGGGGCCAATGCGGCGGCCATCGCGGGCGAAAACGAAGCGAAAGCCACCGTGGCCGGTTCCAACGCGGGTCTGCAGGTCAAAGAAGCTGAGGCATACCAGCTCGGCGAGACCCGCAAGCGCGAGGCTGAGGCAGCCGTGCTCGAGGCTCAATACCGTGCTCAGGCCAAAGCCGCCATCGCCGACGCCGAACGCGTGGAAGCCACGCGCCGCGCCGAACTGGAGGCTCCGGCCAAGGCCCAGAAGGCCAAGACCATCGTCGAGGCCGAGGCCGAAGCCGAGAAACGCCGCATCGAAGCCGAAGGCCAGGCCGCGGCCATCTTCGCCAAACTTGAAGCGGAGGCCAAGGGGCAATTCGAAATGCTGGCCAGGAAAGGCGACGGTCTGCGGCGCATCATCGAAGCGTGCGGCGGCGCCCACGAGGCCTTCCAGCTGCTCATGCTCGAACACCTCGATACGCTGGCCCAGACCTCGGCCCAGGCCATCTCGAACATCAAGTTCGACAAGGTCGTCGTCTGGGAAAACGGCGGCGACGGCCAGGGAAGCAATACCTCCAACTTCCTTCGAAACCTGTCACATACCCTGCCGCCGATGTTGCAGGTCATGAAAGAGATCGGCGGCATCGAGGTCCCCGAATACCTGGCGAAGCTGACGCCTGACAGCGCGAACGAGGCCCCGGCCGCCAAGGAACCGGCCGGCAGAGAAGCCAAAAGCGGAGCGCCCGAAGCGTAAACAGCGCGTCAACTGAATATCCGGGCCGCGCGTCTCCCCCCGGGGTCGCGCGGCCTTGCTTCCACAGAGCAAATGGAAACGTCTTGGAAAAGCTCGCGGCGGGACAAACCGAATACAGGGAAGGCCCGCCGCGAGAGCCGTGTCAGGGGTTAACTTCTTGCGCGGCGGCGTTGCCACTGTCTGCCGAGGGTCAGGCCGTGCGCGAGAAGGGGATCGCGGGTGAGCCCTTTAGCGCGCATCTTTTCCGCTACCCAGTTCTCGATGGTTGTTTCGCACCTCCGGGCAACGTCCGGCCGTTCCTCCGCCACGTTGCGGAACTCGCGGGGGTCTTCGCGAAGGTCGTACAACTCGCGCGCCGGCGTGCCGTAGAAATCCGGTTGCCGGGCCACGATGAATTTGTAGTCGAGCGTGCGCAGGCCCCATTTCATCTGCCAGGTGCATTCCTGGCAGACCACGAACTCGCGCACAGGCTTGTCGCGCGTTCCTTCCAGGAGCGATACGAGCGAGAGTCCCTCCATCTCCTTGGGCGCCTCGAGCCCGCAAAGGGCCACGATGGTCGGAGCGAGATCGACGTGGGCGGTCAACTGCGCCACGCGGCCGGGCCTGAGATCCGGATGATGGATGATCAGCGGCACGTGCACGGTTCCCTCGTAGAGTCCGTGGTGGTCAAAGAAGATGCCGTGGCGGAACATCATTTCCCCGTGGTCGCTGGTGACGGCAAGCAGCGTGCGCTCCAACAGACCCAGCCGGTCGAGAGTTTCGATGACCCGGGCAATGCCCTCGTCGCAATAACGGATCTCGGAGTCGTACAAGGCTTCGACGTACTCGGCGTCGGTCACGGTCTTGCCGCGCACGAGTTTGTTGAGCCAGGTCTCGCTCCAGACTTTTCCCAGGGGATGCCTGGCAAGCTTCTCGAGCGAGGTGTTGGCGGGGTCGCAGGGGTCTTTCCCCCGGTCGTAGAACAGCCGCCGGTACGCCCGGGGCGGCATGTAGGGCGTATGCGGGTCCCAGTAGTGGATGAACAGAAAGAAGGGTTCCTCGGCGTTCTGCTCGAGCCAGGGGAGGGCGCGGTTGTTGATGTCGCGGTTGTCGCAATTGATGCTCAGGGGGCGGCGCGAAGCGGGGTCGATGTAGTACTCATAGCCGCGGCCGAATCCCTGGTGCCATGGGGCCAGGTTGTCGATGGCGCACGTTGTATAACCGGCCTTTTGAAGCAGGGCGGGCAGCCAGGGGACCGTATTGCGCAAGGGCACCCTGCCGCCATGCGCCACGATGCCGTGCGTGACCGAATACTGTCCGCTGCCCAGCGTGGCAAAGGCCGGATGCGTGGGGATGGCGGACGCGATGTGCTGCTCGCAGACCACGGATTCGCGGGCGAGCGCATCGAGGTTGGGCGACGTGTTCCGGTGGTACCCGTAACAGCCAAGGTGGTCCGCCCGCAGCGTGTCCACGACAACTAAAACGACGTTCAAAGATGCTCTCATACGTTGTTCCATTTCGGCTTGCCCCGCCAGTGTCCCCCCGGCGGTAATGCGCTCGAACCAGCTCGGCGGGCGGCATGCAGCCCGATCGTGTAGCACGACAGGAAGGGCTGGTGCAAGTGATTTCGCCTGCGGGCGGGTCCTCGACGGGCAATCCCGCTCTCAGGAATCCCTGGGGTGAACGGCGCCAAATCGGTCATAGCCTATGCGCACTGAAAGGGCCGGGCCTCGTTGTGGCGCGAGTGTTCAGCCCGTTCCGGCAGCCAGGCAAGGCTCCGCGACCCGGGTCACCGAGTTGAGAGATGGCGCACTTGGGGCCGCCGACCGGCTGGATGGCCTTTTTCGAGCGGACGCGCGCCGGCATGCGTGATTTTCGCGGCTGAAACTCCTCGCTCCCGGTCCGCTCAGCATGTAGGCAAATCCCTTACAGGGTGTATAAGGGTTTGACCTGACAAGACATGTAGGCAAAACGACAATCGGGCTTGACAATGCAGGGCCGATTTGATAGTATTTTTTCCGTTATTAGACATATTCTTAGCGCGTTATGTACGCAGTTATGATGTTATATTGATTCCTGGCATTGGGGCGTCATTCACTGTTTCATCTGGTGCGTGGGATGTATTGG
Organism: Candidatus Hydrogenedentota bacterium; assembly: GCA_035416745.1. Taxonomy (NCBI): domain Bacteria; kingdom Pseudomonadati; phylum Candidatus Hydrogenedentota; species Candidatus Hydrogenedentota bacterium. The sequence goes on from DAOLNV010000006.1 coordinate 97,467, forward strand.
AATGCGAATCCGTCGGTGCGATAGCCAGGAGGATGATCGTGGCCGTATTCAAGTATTCAGCGGTCGTCAAGAATCGCGAGGAGATGTCGGAATCAGGCACAATTGTCGCTAGCAACGAACAGCAAGCGCGCGAAAAGCTGGAGCGTCTGGATCTCACGGATGTCCGCCTCAAGCGTATCAGCGGCATTTCGGGCCTGCTTAAGTCGCTTACCGCGGACATCCGTTAGGAAGCGCAGGGGCCTGGGCTGTTCTCGTGCGGGGGGCTAGCGTTCGGCCGGTCCAGCGCGGAGCACCGCGAGGGCTGGCGCAAACACATCAACGCTGTCCGCGCCTCCTTTCAGCAGGATTGTGGCATTTTCCGCTACGGTGAATCCCGTTGTCACGACATCGTCTATCAGAAGCACGTGGCCTCTGGGGGGAGGGGCCTTCTCATTAAGCGCAAACGCTCCCGCGATGTTCTTGTGGCGTTCCCTCGGGTCGTGAAGGGTGCTTTGAACTCGAGTGGGCCGGATTCTGCGCAGCGCGTGAGCGACCTCGGCCCGTGGGAAGGCCGGGGCGACCTCGCTGGCCAGCAGCCGGGACTGGTTAAAGCCGCGCTCGCGTTCGCGCACGGCATGCAGGGGCACCGGTACCAGCATATCGTACCGGTCGCACTCCAACTCTTCCCCGGCAAAGGCAACCATGAGTTCCCCAAGGGGCCTTGCAAGCCGCTGTTTCCCGTGGAATTTGAGGAGTTTGACGGCGGCTTCCATCACGCCTTCGTACCGCGCCACACCGTATGTTCGGCGCACGGGACGGTCCGGCCCCCCCGCGAGACACCTCCCGCAGGGGAAGTTCGAGCGCGTTCCGAGTCCCACGGCGGCGCGATGAGGCCGTCCGCATACGGTGCAGAACGGCCGCTCGATACGCGGCATCAGTTCCCAGCACGTGGCGCAGAAGTAGCCGTTCTCGTCGGTCAATAACCGGCGGCGGCACTCCTGGCAGAAGATGGGGAAGACCAAGTTCTTCGCGGCGAGCTTCCACTCGTGCCAGAGTTCGCCCCGTGCCAGGCTCATGGCGCCTCGCAAATGCGCGGAGTTGCCCACATGACCCAGTCGCAGTTGTACGGGCCCGCCGAATCGGTGGTCAACGTCAACACCACGGGTTTGGCGGCCCACCGTTCGAGGCCGGCCCGCATCGGGACAAGGCCGTCTCCGGGACGGGCGCGCGAACGGACCATCTCCAGGCCATTTACCTCGACCGCGCATTCGACGCCGTTGGATTCTTCTGCGCCGTCGCGGAGCCCCACGAACGCCTCGAACAGCGACGGCGCTGACGGGAGTACCAGGAAAAACACGACCACCGTCACGCCTTCGTTGGGCGGATGCACGAACAAGCCGGTCACGGGGGCTCCGTTGACCTGGCCGTTCGCGGGCCTGGCTGTTGCATGCGGAGGGGCTTCCAGGCGTTGGCCCAGGGAGCCCGCAAAAACGGTTTCGAATTGGCGACTGGCGAGTTCGCCGGGCAGCGTGACTGGTATCGGGTTTCCGCTGATGAAGTACGCGGCGCCCGGTAATGGCACGTCCACGGCCAGACCGGTTCCGGTCCCCTGTATGGGAACCAGCTCTCCTCCGGCTGCGGCGTGTGTGTACGAAAGGGTTCCAGCCAGCACGAGAGTGCCCGTTGCACACAGCCGCTGGCTCACTCGGGCGTCGTACCAGCGGGCCCAATCGAAACTGGGGCTGTTCGCGGGGCCGGGGTTCACGCTGAGTTCGAGGGCGATGGTGCGGCCCGCACACGGCGTCAAATCGAGCGCCAGCGGGACCGGTTCCGCCGCGTCCGTGTGTACCGACGCGTCAAACGTCTCCCCGTTCGATTCGGCGCGGACGGAAAAGGTGACGCCGTCCGTTTGTCCCACGGCTCCTTTGTCCATGCCTACGGTGGACTCGAATAGAAGTTTGCCGGTCTTGGGCAAGGCGATTTCGAGCCGGGCGTACGTTTCGCCCGTGCCTTGTTTCCATGGCGGGTGGGCGTGGAGCACGTTTCCGTGCGGTTCGAAAAAGGCCCCGTCCGGAGAGGTCCCGTCACCCTCGAGCGCGTGTTGCGAGCCGTCGAGGAGCCGCGCGCCGCGGTCTGCTTCACCCAGCAGCGCCGCAATATCGGCCACGACCCCTCCCCGCTGCTCCGTCCGCACAATGCCGGTCCCGCCGTCCAGAATGATGCTCGTGGGGCGAAACGCTTCGGGCAACGCCGCCAGATGGGGCGCCGCCAGGTCGCGCGGGTTGCCAAAATAGGGATACCACGCCTCGGGGTCCAGGCCGAACAGGCGCGTGTCGTCGTACGCCCGCCAGCCGGGGATCGTGCCGGGAAGCGCGACCTCTTCCGCTTCGGATATGGTTTGCGAGACGACCCGGCCGCCCGCCACAAGGCGGTGATCCGTTGTCCGGACGATGGGGTCTCCGGCTTTGGTCCGGTAAGGGAACGCCGTGGTTTCGGGCCAAGGGTCCTCGAGGGCGATTTCGGGGCGGGCCTCGAACCAGAAGGCTGTCTCATCGCGGAACTGCCGCTCGAACCCGGCGGGCCGCTCGAAGCTGCCAGGGGAGGGTTTGAAGGTCGGGATCACGCCCCAGTGCTCGTAGGCCTCGTTCCATGCCGCATACAGCTGGCCTGAGGCGGGAGGAGCGCAGCCGAGGTAGCCGTTGATGATCGTGTAGGGGCGGAACAGGTATGAAGCGACGGGATGCGCCGCAGCCAGAAGGGCCCGGTCCCAAGTGCCCTCGGAATGGTGGACCCCCCAGGCATGGCGTTGGGCGAACGCCTCGTGGCGATACGTGATCTCATTCAGGCCTTCGCCGCTCAAGGCCACCCCGGGCAGGGCTTGCCGGAGCTGTTGGTGCAGGGCGATGTTGCCCTCGGCCATGGTCATGCCGTCGATGCGGCCGTTTTGATCGTTGTAAATGCACAGGGTCTGGTCGAGATGAAGCGCGTCGACCGCGTATTCCGCGCACAATCGCGACATCCGCTCGACGAACAGGTCGCGCCATGCCTTACATGCGGGATTGATGTAGGCGAACTTGATCTCGGGCTTGGCGCGTGTCCACAGCCACCATTCCTTTTCATGTTTTCCCCAGGGGCTTCGCACGTGATACGGCTCGAATTGGGGGTAGAGCGCGTTCAGGGGGTCAACGCCGAAGTAATTCACGTGCAGCATGACCCTGAACCCGAGCGCGTGGGCGTGTTCGATGAATGGCCTCACGCCGTCGATGACCTCGTCGTAGTCGGGATAGTCGCGGTCGTACCCCTGTGACCGCCACCCCGGCACATACACGATGGTCTGCGCGGGGTCGAGGTTTTTCCCGAGGTTCTCGAGGCCCTCGAGGTCGAGCCCCGTGATGACGAAGCAGCGGATGTCCTTGAGCCACGCCGGTTGCTGTTCTTCGAGCCGGGTGGGCGCGAACTCGCGCACCATCCAGTCGCGGTACCGGCGCGCCGGGACCCGCCAGTCGCCGGTATAGGCGCCGATGCGCCACTCGGGGGATGTGAGCCCGGCGGTCTCTTCAAACGGCGCATAGGCCATGGACACGAACCGCAGGCGCCATCCCGTGCGGCTGCGCTCGACTGCCAGGCGTTTGAATCGTGCGTCCGGGTCGCGTGCCCAGACGTAAAAGCCGGCGCCCTCGCCCTCGACAATCACCAATTGCGCTTCCCACGACATCGGGTAGTCAAAAGTGAACCACGAGCCCGGTGTGGCGGCGGTCAGGCGAACGCCCGAGTGTCCGGGCACGATGATATTCTGGTCCAACGGAATCCCCGGAACGCTCCACTCGACGCCCCACAGTCCTTTTTGAGGACACTCCGCTTGCTGTTGTATGACGAGCTCGTCCGCGTCGGCGGATACAGTCGTCCGCACGCGCGTCCCCGGCAGCTTCCCGAAGCCGGAGAGCGTCCACGTCTTTGTTCCCGCGCTCTCTTCGGGCTCACATGACCGGGCCTGTTCTCCGGGAACGGTCTCGTCAATGCGATGCAGACAGGGGAGCGTCTCGACGCCGTTCTCACAGGCCGCAAAGACACGTCCTTCGGCGTCAGAGAGCACAACCACTGCCCCATTCTCAAACTCCGCCTTCAGGCGGGAAGAGGCAAGGACTTCGCGCCCTGTTTCCGCGGCGAAACCGGCGCAGACCAGTCCGCCAATGAAACACAACGCCCCCGCGGCATGGGTAAGAGTTCTTCTCTCGTGCATATGGGCATTATTGCGCGCCGCGAACCCCAAATGCACGCTTTGGCCGGAGCAGCGAGCCGCCCGAGTGCGCCGTGTTTCTCTTCCCCGGCGTCTTGCTATACTCGGGGGGGTACATTGATTCAGTGGGGGGCCGCGAAATGGCCAGACGGATTACCCTATGACGAGAAAGGCTCGAAGGCAATGGTGAAAATGCGCGGACACGTTGTGCTGGGGATGCTGTTTCTGGCGGTATGTTCAGCGGCACTTTCGTCCGAACAGCCCGTTGAGGGGGCCGCTTCGAACGGGCCGCCGGCGGGGGCGCGTCCGCCGGCGTGGGCGCAACCTGTCGAGATGGACGGCGTGCCGAACCTCCACAAGGTATCCGATACGCTTTACCGCAGCGCGCAGCCTACGGCCGAGGGCATGCAGAATCTCAAAGACCATGGAATCAAAACCATCATCAACCTCCGCTCGTTCCATTCCGACCGGGACGAAATCGGCGAGACCGGCCTGGGTTACGAGCACATCTACATGAAAGCGTGGCATCCTGAAGAGAAAGAGGTCGTGCGGTTCCTGCAACTCGTGACCAGTCCGGACCGGACGCCGGTGCTAGTCCATTGCATGCACGGGGCGGACCGCACGGGCGTCATGAGCGCCATCTATCGTGTCGCCATCCAGGGGTGGACCAAAGACGAAGCCCTTAAAGAACTCAGGGAAGGCGGATTCGGCTTTCACGGCATATTTGAAAACCTCCTCGAGTGGTTTAATGGTCTTGATATCGACGAGATGAAGCGCCGTGCGGGCATCTCCGCCGAGACGGCCGAAACGCCGTAAACCGCTCCGCTCAGGGGTCAGGGGTTCTGCGCCCCTGCGCCTTGGATGACGGGATACTTCCGCTGCAGACGCGCGGCGCTGATCGTGAACGAGTGCTCGAGAAGCCGGACCTGGATGCCGCCCAAACGATCCGTACGAAGAACCTCGATGCCGCGTTGGCGGTAGCGCTCGAGTACCGCGTGAGGAACCCTGTCACCCCCGCGCCACGCGCCGGTCGACACGATGGCGTATCGCGGAGCAACGGCATCGAGAAAGGGGCCGGTGCTCGAGGTGTCCGAGCCGTGATGGGGCACCTTCAGCACGTCGCTGCGGCAGTCGGCGCCGCACAACGCTTCTTCGGCGGGTTGTTCGATGTCGCCCGTGAGCAGCAGGCTGCCCCCGGTCCAGCGAAGACGGCACACGACCGAGCGGTTGTTGGGGTTTGGCGCATCGGCTCGCGCCGCATCGGGATGCAGGATTTCGAGCGACGCGCCGGCAAGCGCGACCGTGTCGCCGGCCTGCACCTTCCGCACCGGAATCCCGTGTCTGGCGCACAGTGCCGCCATCCGAGCTTCCTCCGATTCCGGCTCGTGCGCGCGCAGTTCCGAGCCGAGCATCAACTCGCCGACCCGCATTTTCTCGAACACCGTCAGCAGTCCGCCGATGTGGTCGCGGTGCGGATGCGTCAAGATGACCCTGTCGAGCTTGGCGACCCCCCGCGCGCGCAGAAACGGAACGAGTATGCGCTCGCCCGTGTCCACGTATTGGGAGAGGTCGCCTCCGTCGACCAGGACCGATTCACCCCCGGGCGTATGAACGTAAATCGCGTCGGCGTGGCCTACATCCAGCACCACGGCTTCGGGCTTTGGCGCCGGCCTCCACAATAGGACGGCGGTCAGGAGCATCAGGGCGGCCGCCGTTGCCGCTTTGCGCCGCAACCGTGGATTTTCGAGGGCCACAACCAGTATCCCGAAAGCTGCCCAGTAGCAGAGAAGCGCCATGCTCGACGGACACGACACGGCGACGTGGCTTCCCGGCAGCCGGCGGACGGTGTCTATGATCCATCCGATAAGAAACGTCACGGGCAACAGCGCGTGACCGAAGACCGTTGCCAGTCCCATCCAGACGAAGGACAGGAGGCTCGTGAGAAAACAGAGCCACAATCCCACCGCCAACAGGGGCACGACAAACAGGTTCGCCAGGGGCGCCGCAACCGAGATGCTGTGGTAGTGGTAGGCCGCCATCGGCAATGGAAGAATCAATACGGCAACGGGCATGGCGAGGGGCTGGCGCAAGTAATACGGCAACCGTTTCAGGCCCTCGGTACAATGGGGCAGAAACAGCAGGATCGAAGCCACACTGAGAAACGACAGCTGGAATCCTGCGTCGAACAGGATGTTTGGGCGCCATGCCAGGAACAGCAGCGCCGCGACGCTGAGCGCGGTCGGAGCGTCGCGCTCGCGCCCGGCAAAATCGGCCAGCAGATACACGGTGAACATGATCGAGGCGCGCAGGGCGGGGGCCCGCCCGCCGGACATGAGCGCGAACAGCCAGATCAACGCGAGGGCCAGGATCGATGCCCTCCGCCGCGTCGATGTCAGCGTCTCGAAGAACGCGGTCGCGGTCACGAACACAATCGAGATATGAATGCCCGAGATCGCGAGGATGTGCGAGGTGCCGGTATCCACGTAGCGCGCGTAATCGTCAGTTGTGAGCCCGCTGCGATCGCCCAGCCAGACCATCAACGCGAAGGCGAGGGCGTCCGCGGGCATGGCATCTTTGAGACGCTCGGCCTGAACGCGGCGAAAACGCGCCGGCCAATGCCTGAAAGAGTGCCAGGGAGCGGCTCTGATCGCGACAACGCCGTCCGGGCCGCGGGCCGCAATCAGCGAGTGTATGCCGTCGCGCCGGAGCGCGTCTTCCCAGCTTTCGATACCTGGATTGACGCGGGAGAGGGCGAGGTCCCAGCGCCCGGTTACGCCCACCCGTTCACCGGGAAAAGGCGGCGGGCCCGGGTCCGACCACTTGACGAGCACCCCGCCTTCAGTACGTGCCTCTATTTCACCGATGCGAATCGTGTCGGCGTCGAGGAAGAAGCGGGCGTATTCGTCGGGGGGCGTTGCATGGGGCACGTCGCGCACCACCCCTTCGATGCGGCACAGGCCGGGTTCGCGCGCCGCGAGGAAACGGCTGAGGGGATCGCCCGGCGGCCCTGTGTGGCACGCGTTGTGCATCAGCGCTCCGGCCCCGAGAAAACACGCGAAAACGGCTACGGCACGCGACGCTGGCACCGCGGAGAAGGCATACAGGCAGAACGCGCCCGCCAGACACAAGCCTACGGGAATCAGAATGCCGGGGGCGTGTCCCAGGGCGGCCAGCAACACGCCCGTCGAGAACCCCAGGGCCACCCACACCAGCGGCCGGTTCACGATACCCTACCCGGTTGGACCACAGCGCACCCCCGTTTGCGTGGCCGCTCGGCGCTACGAGGAAAACGTCACGAACAGCAACAGCACGTTGTACAGAATGTTGTAGAGCTGTGCCAACAGATTCGTGGGCTCAAGCGCGATCACCTGCGACATCAGCAGGTCCCACAGATTACTCAAACCGTCCAGGAGCATGACCGTATCTCCTCACGCGCAGCACAAAGCGCGGAATGTTCACGATACCCTCTTAGAGTAGGCATCATTGCGGCGGGAATCAAGGTTCTTCGCGGGGAGGGGCGTACCGCAATAGGCCCCTACCGCCCGGAAAGCGAGGGTTTGTGCTCTCTACAGGCCTATTGCCATCCCCCCGTCTGGCGGGAAATCGGCGGCGGGTACATGCTATACTTGCATGAAACGTTGGTCCGCGGCGCGCCCCGGGAGCGGGGAACGGCGCATCACGCGGCGCCGCCGGGGATTGCGGACCCGAATACGCGTCATGCTCGCAATCCGGCACAGCGATGCCTATCGAATGCAGCAAGCAATGGGACAGGGAGTGCACACGATGAGTTTTCCTATCGACGTCAGCAAATACAAGCCGTTGAGTTTGGACCCGGCAAAATCCAGGATGGGCGCGAACGTCATGGCCCGGTACAAGACCAACGTGGGGCTCGTGCGCGACACGATAGTGTTCTTCACCGCCATCGCGGGTATCAAGGGTTTCGCGGGCCACACCGGCGGGGCCTACAGCATCGTGCCGGAGATTCTGCTGGGCGACGCGTTCATGCGGGGTTCGGGCAAGGTGTATCCGGCGCTGTTCGATGAAGCCGGGCACCGGGTAGCAGTCCAATACGCCATGAGCGCCTTCAACGGCGAGATGCCTTTCGAGAAGCTGTTGCAGTACCGGGCGTTTGGCGAGGGCCTTTACGGCCATCCCGAGCGCGACGAGAAACTGGGCGTGAAATTTTCGTCGGGCCGTCTGGGCCATATGTGGCCGTTCATCAACGGCGTGGCCAGAGCCAATCCCGAGATGAGCGTGCTGCTGTATGGCAGCGACGGTTCGCAACAGGAGGGCAACGACGCCGAGGCTGCCCGGTTCGCCGTGGCGCGCAACCTCAACGTGAAGGTGCTGGTCGACGACAATAACGTGACCATTTCGGGCCATCCTCGGAACTATCTGCCGGGGTATGATGTTGCCAAGACGCTCAAGGGTCACGGTCTGACGGTTGACGTGGGTGATGGCGAGGATCTCGAGGCTCTCTTCAAGCGTTTCCGGAAAGCCGTGAACACCGAAGGGCCGGTGGCGCTGGTCAACCGGCGTGTCATGGCGCCCGGCGTGCCGGGCATCGAAGGCTCCACGAAGGGCCACGACGTGATCAAGGCCGACGCCGCCATTCAGTATCTCGAAGCGCGGGGCCACAACGAGGCGGTTGCCTATCTGAAGTCCGTGGAAAAACCCAAAGTGTCGGTGAGCTTCAAGGGGAGTTCGACGGACGGGGCGGCGAACCGCAGCGAGTTCGGCAAGATCGTCTGTGACATTCTCGCGAAGATGACGCCGGAGGAACGCGTAAAGAAAGTCGTCGTGATCGACAGCGACCTCGAGGGTTCGTGCGGTCTCAACCACATCCATGAGAAATTCCCCGAGGTCTTCATTCCGAGCGGCGTGATGGAACGCGGCAACGTGTCGGCCGCGGCCGGTTTCGGGTTTGATGCAGGCAAACAGGGCATCTTCGCGACGTTCTCGGCGTTTCTCGAGATGGTGATCTCCGAGGTGACCATGGCCCGTCTCAACAAGGCAAACCTCCTGTGCCATTTCTCGCACGCGGGCGTCGACGAAATCGCTGACAACACCTGTCATTTCGGGATCAACAACTTTTTCGCTGACAACGCCCTGGCCGAAGACGAAGCCACGGGCGTGTATTTCCCCGGGGATGGCGACCAGTTCCGCAAAGTTCTCGAAACGATCTTCCACGACCCGGGCATCCGGTTCATCTTCTCGAACCGGTCGAAGCTGCCGTACATCCTCAAGGAAGACGGGTCGCGTTTCTTCGGCGATGGATACACGTTCGAGCGCGGCAAGGATGACGTGATCCGCCGGGGCGGCGCGGGCTACGTCGTGGCCTACGGCGAATTGTTGTATCGGGCGCTGGACGCGGTGGACCGCGCGCGCGAGACTGGCATCGATGTGGGGCTAATCAACAAGTGCACCTTGAACGTGGTCGATGAAGCCACCCTTCGACTGGCTGGACAGGCCCCCTTCGTGCTTGTGGTCGAGGGGCAGAACCGCAAGACGGGTCTCGGGATGCGGTACGGCGCCTGGCTGCTCGAGCGCGGTTTGACGCCCAAGTACGCCCACATGGGCGCGATGCGGCCGGGACACGGCGGCATTGCCGAACAGGTGCCGTACCAGGGTCTCGCGCCCGACGATATCCTCGCGAAGATCAAGAGCATGACGAGCTGATTCAACCTTGCGGCATTTCTCTCGGGGCGAGCGCGCGGGCGGCCGCCTGAGCGAGTTCGACGGCATGAAAGCCTGCAAGAAGCGGCTCGAGAAGCTTCAGGGGTAATCCGGATGACACAAACCAGGCATACGGACGGGGCGTCCGCTAGGCGGCTGGCGTCGTTGCGCTGTTTTCTGCTCGATATGGACGGGACCATCTACCTCGGCGACGCTCCTATCGACGGCGCGGTGGAGTTCCTGGAGTACCTGGCGGAAAGCGGCCGCAAACGCCTTTTCTTTACCAACAACTGCTCCGTGGACGCCGCGCAGTATGAACAGAAGCTTGCAGGGATGGGCATTCCGGCGGTGCGCGGCGACATCCTCACGTCCGGCGAGGCCACGGTGCGGTATCTCGCCGCCGAGACGCCCTACCGGCGGGTGTTTGTTTTGGGCACGCCTTCGTTTGAGGCCGAACTCGAAGCCGGAGGACTCGAACTGGTTGATCATGAACCGGATGTGGTGGTTTTGGCCTTCGACCGCACGCTGACCTACGCGAAGCTCGAGAAGGCTTGCACGTTTTTGCGCAACGGCGCGCCTTACATCGCGACCAACCCCGACAAGGTTTGTCCTACCGCCACGGGCTATATCCCCGATTGCGGCTCGATGGCCGCGCTGCTTTTCGAGAGCACCGGGCGCATGCCGAAGTACATTGGCAAGCCCAATCCCGAAATGGTTGCGATGGGGTTACAGAAACTGGGGGGGACGCCGCGCGAGACGGCCATGGTCGGCGACCGCCTCTACACCGACATGCAGATGGCCTGCGATTCAGGCATCACCTCGATTCTCGTGCTGAGCGGCGAGACGAAGGAACCCGATCTCGCGCGCGCCGTGCAAGAGCCCGATTTCGTGTTCGCGTCCGTGAAGACGTTTCTCGCGGCATTGCGCGAGGCGGATGGCGAAAAGGCGGGATGAGCAAGAAACCGGGACCCAGCGGGGCATTTGCGAAGCACACGCGGGTCAGACGGAGTTTCCCGCGTACGGCATCAACGAGAAACGCGCGGGCAGCGCCCTTGTGAGGCGTGCCGCCCGCGCGCGCTGTTCTGTCAAGGGGCTCAGGCCCAGTTGAAGCAGTCTGCTACCTGCGCCAGGGCTTCGTCGGCCGTGGCGGTTGTGTATCCGCATTCCAGGGATACGTAGCCCTGGTAATTCTTACTGGCGATGGCCTTGAAGATGTTGGGGTAATTCAATTCGCCCGTGCCGGGCTGATTGCGGCCGGGATTGTCGCCCACGTGGATGTGGCCGATGCGATCGATGTTCTCACAGAGATTACGGATGACGTTGCCTTCCGTAATCTGCTGGTGGTAGATGTCAAACAGCATTTTCACGTTCGGGCTGTTCACGGCCTCGAGGAGCAGCAGCGCCTGATCGGTCCGCGTCAGGAAATACCCGTGGTGGTCGACGAGGGTATTCAGCAGTTCCATGACGATGGTCACGCCGTTCTCCTCGGCGATGGGCGCCAACCGGCGCAGGCACTGGACCACGTACATCATCTGGCGGTCGTACGAGACGTCGTCCCGCGTGTTGCCGGACAAACCGATCAAGGTCGTGCACCCGATGGTCTTCCCGTACGCGATCCGCTCGCGGAAGTTTTCCTCGAGGCGGCCGTGTTCCTTGGGCTGAACCATCTGCCCGGGCGCGATCGCGCCGACGCCGCCGATGCAGCTCCACTTGACGCCGGTCTTCTGGGCGGCGTCGCGGAGCTCCTCGGCGCTTTTGTCGGGGCCGAGCCATTCGAGGGCGGGCAACCCCCACGCGGCGCACTGGGCCATGCGGTCGGCCGGGCTGCCGTCGAACCAGCTATACGGGGCGGCGATTTTCAAGGGAAGGCTCGCAAACGGCTTGGATTCCTTGGTTGCGGCAATGGCCGTGCTGCTGAGCGCGGCCATGGCGCCGGCGCCCGCCGCGCACGACGCAAGAAACGATCTGCGTTTCATGTCCATGGTAGTGGTTTCCTTCACGGTTCGCGCTACTGCGCCCTATTTCTTTTGAAGTTCGGGGAGGTTGCCCGCGCCGACCTTGCCGGGCACCGGAACCGGTTCGTTGGGATAAGACTTCTCCCAATCGAGTTCGGGCACGATGGAGTAGTCTTTGAGCTTGCCCTCCATCACGTCTTCCCAGGTCACGCGGCGCCCGTTGTACGCGGAAATGCGGCCCATAATGGCGATCATGGTGCTGTACGCCACCTGGACGCCCTCATTGTAATGCGGGCCCTGGCCGGTGATGCTTTTCACGAGGTCGATGTGCTCCTGGACATAGGGGTCGACGCCGCCGGAGCCCATGCTGTGGCAGTCGCTCTTGCCTTTCGTGCCATAGACCGCTTCGAATACGCCCTCGTCCAGGCCATCCCAGTGCCGGGAGAAACTGGTCATGTGCACGTCGTTCGGATACTCGAAGTCGCACGAGAAATGGTCCCACAGATCGCCGAACTTGGGCTCATCGGGCTTGAACTGCCGCCCGCCCGACGCGAACACCGAAATGGGATGGTCGATGCCGAACCCTTCCATCACCCAGTTGCAGACATCGAGGTTGTGCACGTGCTGCTCGACGATGTTGTCGCCGCAGACCCAACAGTGGGCATACCAGTTGCGGATGCAGTACTCGAGGTCGGTTTTCCACTCGGGTTTGCGCTCATGAGCAAAGGGCAGGCCGCCGCACCAGTAGGCGCGCATGGAGACGATGTCGCCGATCTCGCCGCCGTGAATCTTCGCGATGGTTTCCTGATAGGGTTTCTGGTGCCGGCGCTGGGTGCCCGCCACGAAGGAAAGCCCCAGTTCGTCGGCGCGTTTTGCGGCGCGGATGACCTGGTGAATGCCAACCGGGTCCACCGCGACGGGTTTTTCGGTGAAAATGTGTTTCTTCGCTTCGACGGCCGCTTCCAGATGCTTGGGGCGGCTGTAGGGAAGCGTGCCCTCGAGAAGGATGTCGATGTCGGTGCTCAAAATGCCTTTGTAGGCATCGAGCCCCGTGAAACAGTGATCGTCTTTGATGTCGCGTTTCTTGGCAAAATCGTCGTTGCTTTCGATCTGTTTGCGGGTACGCTCGATTTTATCGGGGAACACGTCGGCCAAAGCGATGACCTTCACGTTATCATTGCCCTGAAGCATCTGCGACAACGCGCCGGTGCCGCGTCCGCCGCACCCCAACAGACCGACCTTCAAGACCTCCGAAGAGCCCTGGGCCGATGCGCCGCGCAGCACGGCGAACGTCGATATGGCCGCGGCTGAGGCCTTCGCAAACTCCCTGCGTGAAATGCCCGTTCTTGAATCCTTTTTCATGAGTCGTATCCTCCGCTCTGAGCCGATGCCGGCGTGCCAGCCCTCAAAGCATTATCGTGGTTGGGGACCAATACCCTCGGGAAAGTTACCAAGGCCCCGAGCATACCAATCGGCACAATACAGGTGCAAACAGAGGCTCAATCGTCGGATAGGAAAGCGCTTGCTGGAGGGTTCGTATTGTCTCCATAAGGACCAAGAACGAACTCACACGGAGACACAGGGAACACGAAGATCGAATCCTCTGTGCCTCTGTGTGAGTTTCCCGAATCGTGGTGTTGTCCGGCGATTGGGGACCGAGGCGCATAAGACGGGCAGCACGGACGCACGCGCGCCGCGGAGCCAATGCCTTTCGCGGCCTGCGCTATTCGGGCAGACCCATTTCGGTGGTGAGGCTGTATTCGAAGCCCAGGGGCGATTTGTAGACCATCTCGATATAGTATGCGGCGAAACCTTGCTCGGGCTTGAGGACGGTCCCCGAGTAGACGCCTTCGGCGTTCAGAGCCAGGGGCTGGGCGTTCCATGCGGGCCCGATGGTCATCAACCGGAAATCCTTGGTGGGGGCATTGGCTATCCACAAATTGGCCCGTACGGGGGCGTCGTTCGGGATGACCTTGAACTCGCCGTCCGGCTTGAACTCCCACGTGAATTGCGGCATAGACTGCCCTTTGATCACCGCGTCATAGAAGGCGGTCAAGGCCTGTATCGTGCCCTTGCGGGACTCGAGGCCGTGGTCCGTGTTGGGCTCGTAATGAAGGTTCTTCGGTCCTTTGAGGGCGGGGTAATACAGCGACGAGGCGTTCACGGTCCAATACTGGTCGCCCGAGCCCAGCAACACCAGTTTTGGCATGGTCAGACGGCGCAGGTACTGGTAAGGGTCCACGATATCGAGCAGCGTTTGCCCGTTGGGCTCCTGGAACCGGTCCTGGAGGTTGAAATCGGTATAGTCCTGGGTGGATTCGGTGTAGTGACCGTAATACGCGATCTGCTGCGCCATTTGGTCCGGCAGATTGAGCATGTCGATGACCATGGGAGCGATAGCGACGACGCGCTCGTCGGTTGCGCCAGTAAGCCAGGTGGTCCAGCCGCGTTTTGACGCGCCCGTGACCACAAACCGGTTGATATTGAAAGGGGACTCGGGGTGGTTGCGTCCGAAGTCCTGGACGGCGTCCATGGCGCGCACGGCGCTCTTCACCATGGGGAGCAAGAGGGGCCACGTGGGGTCGCCGGTCTTCAGGTAGCGGTCGAAGGTGTAGGCGATGATCTCGTCCTCAGAGCGCATGCGGTTTTCGCCGGCAAACTGGACGGGTTCGTTGGGCACGCCTTGCAGCATCGCGATGACCGACCTGGTCGCCATGGCGACCGTGATCACCTCGGGAGGCAGGCCGCGGGGCGGCTCGGCGTGCTCGTTGCTGCCGCCGGAAACGACGAGCATGCCGGTATCGGTCACGGCATTCGCCGGCACGCAAATGCCCAGCCAATGCCTCCACAGATGAGGCGTGACCAGACCCTCTTTCCACGATTGCGAGGTCATGTCAAGGTCGTAGATGGTGTAGCCGGGTCCCGGGTTCGTATGCGCCAGCGCGTACTGATAGTTGGGGTCGGGCGCGTTGACGTAGTCTTCGAGGGGGCCGGCGAGCGCGGGCGCCGCGGTAGACGCTATCAGGGCGGTAATCGACATGAGCAGGTAGAGTTCTTTCACGGTTGGGGCTCCTCAGTCTTTCGGCTCGAGCAGTTTCATGATGGTGGTGAAGCCGTAATTGAAGCCCAGCGGGCTGGGATACTCGAGTTCGATATAGTAGGCCGTGAATCCTTTGTCGGGCCGTTCGACCTTACCGCGATACCAGCCGCGGGCATCGGCCTCGATGGGCGCGCTTTTCCACACGTCGCCCACGGTCATGAGGCGGAAATCGCGCGTGGGGGCGTCGGCCTTCCACAAATACGCCGCGGCGGGCGGTTCCTCGGGTTTCACGGCATAGCGGCCGTTGTCGCGCAAACGCCACGTGAATTCAGGCCGCGGGGAGTCGGTGATCACCTCGTTGTAGAACGCCGTGAGCGTCTTCACGGCGTCTTCTTTCTTGCCCATGCCATGGTCGGCGTTGGGTTCGTAATAGAGGTGTTTCTCGCCGCGCAGGTCCGGGTAATAGAACTTTGCGGCATCGACTGTCCAATACTGATCGCCCGACCCGAGCATGACGAGCTTGGGCATGGTCAGGGCGTCGCGGTATTCATAGGGGTCGACGACTTCGAGCAGCGGCTTGCCTTCCGGACCGGTAAGCAGCGACATAAGGTCGAGTTCAGAGTAGTCCTCGATTTCCTGGCTGTAATCGCCGTAGGAGAATTTCTGGTATTCCATCTGGGGTTTCATGTTTAGCACGTCGATTACCTGGGGAGCGATGGCTTTGACGCGGGGATCCGTCGCGCCGGTCAACCAGGTGGTCCACCCTCGCTTGGAGGCGCCTGTCAACACAAACGCGTCCACGGCGGCCGGCGTATCGAGTTTTGTGGCCGCAAAGTTCTGGATGGTGTCCATGGCCCTGACCACGCTCTTCACCATGGGAAGAAGGAGCGGCCATGTCGGATCCTTGGTCTCCGAGAAGTATTTGAACGTGAGGGCGATTATCTCATCCTCGACGCGGCCTTTATCCTCGCCTGTGAAAACAAGGGGCTGGCTGGGCACCGTGCGCAACACGGCGGTGATCGACCGCGTCACGACCGCGATGGTTGCCCATTCGTGCTCGGGTCCGGGCTGGCCGTCGGTGTTCTTGCCGCCTTGGATGCGCAGTAACACTTCCGACTGCTGGAGGTCGTCGGGAATATAAACGGACAACCAATGGGTCCACAGATTGGGAGATACCTCGCCTTCGCGCCAGGACTGCGAGGTCATGCGGATGAAATGGGCCGTGTAGCGGTCGCCGTCGTACGTCCCCGTAATCTCGTACTGGTAGTTGGGGTCGGGCACGTTAACAAAATCCGCCAGCGGCCCTGCCGCGGCGAGACCCGCGACGAGGCACGTGAACAACAGGACAAGGAAAGAAGCTCTGCTGTGTCTCACGGTACGACTCCTTTTATCTGGACGGCGTGACCTGGATTGTTCCGTCTACGCGGCAATATAGGAATCAGGAGCGCAAACTTCAAGCGTAACGGTTTCCCGTCTGATCTGACCAGTGGCGGCGCCACGCGGGACGATGATGTTTCGGGCCTTCAGCCCTCCCGTTTGTTTGATGCCGGTTACCTGGCCCTTCAGGCCAGGCTGGTATGTTTCGCGCCGTTGGCGCTCCGGAACGGGAAATCGTTCAGCGAATACGCCGGTCTGCCGATACCACAGGACGCATTGTGTCTTGTCCGTCTTTTCTGTCCTTGCGGCCCTGTTGTCCCTTGTGTCTTTTCAGTCCCTTTCGTCCCTTTTGTCGGGTGGGTTTCCAGGGGCCGCCAATGTTCGAGGTAAGACATTGGCATGTAAGAAGGCTGTGTTTCGGGCCTTCAGCCCTCCCTGTTTGTTTCATGCCGTTACCTGGCCCTTCAGGCCAGGCTGGTATGTTTCGCGCCGTTGGCGCTCAAGAGGGAAAGCCGTAGGCCTGCCAGGATGTTTCGCGCCTTCGGGGCTGAAGAGGGGGAGTCCGTAAGCCTGCGAGGATGTTTTGTGCCGTTGGCGCTCCGGAGGTCCCATGCCCCCGCCGTTGCCGCGGAACATACCAGCCCAGGCGATACCGCCGCGCATGGGTGCCATTTCCGCGCCGTTGGCGCGGAAGAGGGGGAGGCCGCAGGGAGCATAAGAGGCCATGCGACATTCGGGGCATGCATCTTCCGCGGTTTAGTCGACGACGGCGACCTCGCTCCAGTCATCGAGCTTAATCTGAATCGAGTAGGCGCCTGCGCGGTACTTGACGTGGGCGTTGGCGTCGGCCTCGAGTCCGAACTTGTTGAACCGTTTCACCCGGGGCGTGCGGTCGTAGGGCCATGGAAACTCGCCTGATACCGCGGTAATCAGCCGCTCTTCGCCCAGTATCCATCCTTCGTGCAGCTCGCGCGGTGTGAACGGAAACATGACCGTTACCGGCCCAAACTCGCCCGCGACGCGCCCGTTAATCACTTGGGCTTCCTCGGGGCCGAACTCTTCCACGCCGTCGCCGTTGGCGTCGGGGTTCCGCGCGGGGAATTCAGTGGAGTAGTAGTAGTACAACTGCCCGAAGCGAAGATGGGCCGCGACGGTCCGCATAAAGAAATCGGCGCCGGCGTCACTCGGGAAGGCATGGCCGAGCCCGATAGGCGACCCGAGCTGTCCCTTGGCCAATTTGTCCATGAAGGGCGCGTCTCCTGCCATGGGATCGTACCCTTGTGTTTCCATAAAACGGCAGGCTGGCAGGCTCTGGAGCTCGAACAGAGCGGGCAGGGTGTTGCACACGACGGTCTTGCCGCGGTCGAGGACGTTCTGCACCCAGATACGGCGCGCCTCAGCGGAGACCAGGCCGAGGTCGGTCCATTGTGCGGCTACGCGTCCGTTTTCATCCAGGACGACGGTGCGTCCGTCCCACGCGGCTTTGTTGTAACGCTCGGGACTCTCGCTCCATGCGAGGCTGAATTGGTCGATGTACAGGCCGTCAAGGCCCACGTCATCGAGCAAGAAGGCCGTCTGCTCGAGGAAATTCTTGTGACGGAAGTTGTCGAGAGTGGGGTAGACCATGAGGTTGAGGGCGGGCTTCGTGGTGTAGTGCTGCACGTACCAGCAATCGAGGAGCACGCCGCCGTCGGCGTCGCGCAACACCGAATCGCGCCATAGCGAGGCGTCGACGAATGCCGTCATCTCGGGAGCGGCTTTCTGCCCGTATTTGCCGCCCACATCGCGGCCGATAGGGAAATCGGCCGGGATGGTTCCGCCGAAAAACGACAACGGCACGGGAACCAGGTTGGTTTCGACGCAGGCCAGGCATTTGGCCCCCGGCACAATGCTCTGAATAAAGGCTCTGGCCTCGGTCATCATCTGTTTGTACTGGTCGCGAGAGTAGTCCCAGCCGTTGTAGTACTCAAACCAAGGCGTCAGCGCGAAGTATCTGAGTTTCTTGCGCAACACCATCGCGGCGGCTTCCTTGCGGCCTTCTTCGGAGGCAAGGCGCCGCACGTCGAAGAAGTCCCACGGGCCATCGATGGTGAAATTGACGTTCCAGTCCTCGCGCAGGGCGTTAATGAAGCCGAAATAGTCGGATTCGACGGGGTAAACGGCCAGTTTGAGCGTGTAGGATTCTGCGGGTTTGAGGCCCAGGCGCTCCGTGCCAAAACTCAGGGCGTTCTCGCGCAGGAGCCGCTCCTGTTGGAGGCGCATGAGGTTGTCTTCGGGGGTGATGCCGATGCCGCTGCGTTCTTGTGCGAGGTACACCGTGGGGTTCTCGGGGAATTCGCCGAGGCCCATGCCCGCCGTATCAAGCCCGCCGAGCCGGACCTGCTTCGGCAGGCCGGGCGTGATGAGTCGATGTTTGACCGCGAGGCCCAGCACCTCGCTGGTCTTGTTGGTGATGGTGTCGGTGATGATGATGCAGCGCGGGGTGCGTTCGAACCACGGGCCTTCGTCGGTCTCTGGCAGGCCTTCCGGGCGTTTGGTGAACTCTTCAGGCCGCCGTATCGTGCGCTCGACGCGGTACGAGGCGCCCTCGGCCTTGAGGATTACACTGGTCGGGGCGACGTTCGCCTCGGGTTTCCATCCGGGCTCGCCCGCGGCCTCGCCGGTGCAGTTGAGCTCGTTGAAGCCCATGCCGCCGTCCTTGGGGAACGAGAACGCGGTCTCGAGGTAGTACGATTCGCCGGCAATGTCGATTCGGATGCCCCCGCTCGAGGGAATGCGCACCGGGTCTCCTTGACCGGGAACGGTGATGCCCGAGATGGGCCGCCGCTGGACCAGATGCGCCGTGCGCAGGGCCCGGACCTCGCGCGCGGGCATGGCCCCTGCGGCCAGGTCTTCGACGATGAGCTGCATTCCCGCGGGCGGGGCGCCGTTCCAGTATTCGGCGAGCGCGGTGTTGGTGATGGTCAGTTCGTTGCGCCAGCTCAGCTCGATGTCGCTGACATCGAGAAGATACCAGTAGCCCTCGTCGCGATCGGTAAGGATATTGGTGAGTTGAGGTTCGGCCGGCCCGAAGAACACCTCGAGACACGGCATCCCGGCTCGGGGCTGGATGAGGTTCTCCACAGGATATCTGGGACTGCTGGTTTCGAAGACGCTGCGCCGGTTGAGAACGCGTTGTTCGCCGGAGCCCGTCTTTGCGCCCAGTTGCACGCCATTCAAGGCGAGAGCGAGGTAGTTGTTCCAGCCGGCGTCCTGGGGAGCATCAAAACGCGCCCGGAAGCGCAGGCAAATGGTTTCGCCGTCCTCGAGTTCCAGACGCGGGAAGGTAACGGTTGTGGTCGCCGGGGCGGTTTCGATAGGGAGCGTCACCGGCGCGGAAGCCTTCCATAACTCCCTCCACGCCGCCGATGCCGCTTTCGCCTCGGCCGCTCCTGCGGCGGACGCCGCCAGCACCAGACCCATCGCCACCACCATGCGTTTCATGGACATGCCACTGCCCTCTTGCTGTTGGTCATTACGGAATGCTGTTGGAATACGTTCCTCAACAGCATAGCGAAGCGCTGCCGCACGGAGCAAGAAGAAGGAAGATTGCCCTGCCCAATCGCCGGATAACACGACGATTGGGGAAAC